>JBAXPK010000019.1:0-45358 GCA_037132275.1 bacterium | reverse complement strand
AACAAAAGAACGATGCCCACTAATATGGTGGGCGTTTTCCGCATCACTCAACAGGCGGAGGAATCTTCAAAGTCTGCCCCGCCTTCACGTCTGGCGATGACAGGTTGTTTAACTTAATCACTTCTTCGGCCCGAACACCGTACATCATGGAAATGGAGTTCAAGTCCTGATTGGGCTCAACCACATGAAGCACGTCGTTCGACTTCGGGGCAGGCGCGGAGACGGCCGATGCATCCACCGGGGCAGCCGCGTCGGTCGCCGCCGGGGCAACACCTTCAGCCGGCGCAGGAGCCGTTCCCTCGGTCACCGCAGGCGCTGTCGCCCCCTTGGGAAGTTTCAGCTTCTGACCCACTTGCAACTTGTCGCTGGTCAGGTTGTTGAGCTGTTTAATCGCCTTGGACGTAGTCTTGTGGGCAACCGCGACGCCGCCCAGCATATCACCAGACTTCACCACATATACGTCTCCGCTGGCGACGACAGGACTGGCCTTCCCGGATCCCTTTCCGGTCTTTTTATGGGTCGCCTTATGGGCAGGCGCCGCAGCACTCAAATCCACATATCCGGGGAGCGTCAACTTCTGACCCACGCGGATCTTGTTCGGATTGGTAATCTTGTTGAGTTTCAGGATATCTTTTGAGGGCACCTTGAAATGCTTCGCTATCGAGGAGACGCTGTCGCCTGCCTTGACGACATAGGTCTTGGATTCAACAACCGGCTCTGGCTTTGTCTCGACAACCTTAACGTCATTAGTCGGCACAACTTCCATCGGAGGCATCACCACCGGCATAACCGGCTCCGTCTGAACATGCGTTGTTCCACAGCCCGCACTGAACATCAATCCACCCATCACCACTACTGAACCTATGATCCGCGCCTTTTTCACTACCTATTCTCCTTTTTGTATATCCTGCACAATTTTCAAAAACTGTTCGCCTCTATCCTCAAAACCTCTAAACTGATCGAAGCTCGCACATCCGGGAGACAGCAAGATCACCTCGCCGCTTTTCGCATCACTCCAAGCCCGATGAACCGCCTCATTCAAGTCGGCACACACCGTACAAGACAGGGTGTCCTGCCACGCCGAAGCCATGACCCCTGAATATTTGCCAATAATGTAAACACCGCGCACCTTATTGACCAGTATTTTTTTTATCGAATCTAAATCCTTTTCTTTGAGCAATCCCCCGGCAATCAGGCGCACAGGCCCCGATGCCATCCGCACTCCGGCCGACAGGGCCGCCAAATTGGTCGCTTTGGAGTCATTGACAAAGGTCACGCCCCTGATATCCGCCACGGGCTGCATGCGATGCGGCAGGCGCTCAAACGCCTGCGCGGCAGCCGTAACCCCATACGGAGAAATACCCAGGCCCGTCAGGGCCGCGACACAGGCCGCCGCGGTAATGCCCATGACCTCGTTGTCAAATAGCGTACCGACAACCGAAACCGGCTGATCCAGGGCAGAGCCCAAAATCAATCCTTCTTCATAACGAAATGAGGCGCCCGGGCATAAACCAAATGTGACGAGACGGCACTTTTCCGGGATTGCGGCCGTCACCCCTTCAGATATCGATTCGGGAACCACGGCCACATGCCGGTGATCCATTTGCCTGAACAGCCGCGCCTTGATGTTAGTATACCGCTCCAAGGTCTCATGGCGATCCAGATGATTGGGATTAACATTCAAGAGGATGCCCACATCAGGTACAAAGCGATCAACGGTCTCAAGCTGGAATGAACTGACCTCGACCACCATCCAATCCGGCACCGGATTCTGGCAGACAAGTTTTGACAACGGGGTTCCGAAATTCCCCCCGGCCACGGCGGTAAACCCGGCTTGCCGCAGGGCATCACGGCATAATTTAACCAGCGTGCTTTTTCCATTCGAGCCCGTCACCGCCAGAATGCGACTGCGACACGCGCGCCAGCCGAGCTCAAGCTCCGAGATTACCGGCACCCCTCGACGTCGCATTTCCACTACGCACGCCTCAGTTTCGGGAATACCAGGACTGACCACACACACATCAAAATTACCTTCAGGAACGTTCCGAGAACCGACGACGACCCGGCAGCCTTTGTCCCGCAGGGCCGAGGCTTTTGCTTCCAGGGAAGCCCCCGACCCGGCATCCAGCGCCACCACTTGCCGCCCCTGCCCAAGCAGAAGTTCTACCGCCGCCTCGCCACTGGAACCCAGTCCCAGCACTAATGCCGCTTGCTCCGATGGGGGGTGTGTGTCAGGCATCATGCTCAACGAATTTTGAGAGTTGCAACTCCCAGCAGCGCGAAAAGAATGGACAGAATCCAGAATCGGATGGTGACCTGGGTTTCGCTCCACTTTTTGAGTTCGAAATGATGATGAATCGGCGCCATGGCAAAGATTCGCTTCCCGCGCAACTTGAATGAGACCACTTGAAGAATCACGCTCATAGCCTCCATCACAAACACGCCGCCGACAACCATCAGTACAAGCTCCTGTTTGATGAGGATTGCCACCATGGCAATCGCGCCCCCCAACGCCAGACTGCCGGTATCCCCCATGAAGACCTGCGCCGGATGGCAATTATACCACAAAAAGCCGAGACAACCGCCCAGCAGACAGCCGCAAAAAACCGCCAGTTCCCCGGTGCCGGGAATATAGGTGATAAAAAGATAGTCCGCGAAGGCCCGATGTCCTGCAATATACGCCATCACCAGATAGGCCAATGCCACCGAACTGCTGCACCCGATGGCCAAGCCGTCCAAGCCATCCGTTAAATTCACGGCATTGCTCGCCCCCACAATAATTAGAATGACAAACACCAGGGCGAGGAACCACCCCAGATCCTTGATGAATGGTCCTTTGAAGAAAGGCACCATCAGTTCCCGAACATGTTCCTGTGTTTCAGGCAAGACCAACAGCGCCCCCCCCATGATCACCGCCCACAACACCTGTAACCTGAATTTGGCCCTTGCGCTCAGTCCCTTTGCATTCTTCCCTTTTAGTTTCGCGGAGTCATCCAGATAACCGACAAATCCCATAAACAAAAACGTCAGCAGGGTCAGCAGGACAAAACTATTGGTGGGCATGGCCCAGAGTAATGTGGAGGCGGTCACCGACCCGATAATGAGAATGCCACCCATGGTGGGAGTCCCCTCTTTATTACCATGCAGGACATGAAGAGGGGGCGCTTCTTCCTTGCGCACATATTGTTGAACCTTGAGTGCCCGGAGTTTCCGGATCACCCAAGGTCCCAGGAGTACGCACAACAAGAATGATGTGGCGGCGCCGGCAAAGGCACGCACGGTAATATATTTGAACACCCGAAATTCGGATATCCAGTTACTCAAAAAGTGAAGATAATAGAACATTGAGTTTAGTCCTTACCAAGTCTGGCGGAAAGCCGCAAGACAACCTCTTCCAAGTGTTTTCCGCGCGAGGCTTTTACCAGCAGGGCATCGCCACGGGCAATACAATTACTCATGATTTCAATGGCAGATTCCACGGTGTCACACGGATAGACGCAGCCAGTCGGGATTCCAGCATCCAAGGCTCCCCTGGCGATAAACGCCCCGAGCACCCCCACTGTGACCACTCCCGCCCAGGATACGCCAACCAAAGCGCGCCCCACGGCAAGGTGTTCAGCCACCCCGGACGGCCCCAGTTCCAGCATATCGCCCAACACCAGCCATTTCCTTCCCGGAACAACCAGTTCCTTAAAGGTTTGAATAGCGGCCAGCATGCTGATGGGATTCGCATTATAGGCGTCATTAATCAACGTCACACCCCCGGCCTGGATTTGTTCCCACCGCATCGGCGCGGGCACATATCGCTCAAAGGATGAGGCAATCTGCTCCCAGGAAATGCCAAATCCCCGCGCCACCGCAATCGCCAGAAGGGCATTATGCCGGTTATGCGCCCCGGGTTGAGATACCCGAAAAGCATAAGCGCCTCCCCCAGGACCATCTTCAACGGCACACTCTCCGGTCTGCCGGTCATCCAGGAGGAGTTGATAGTCCGCATCGCGATTACCTTTAATGGACGTGGTGATGACCCGCCCGTGAGCACAGTCACGCAAGATATTCACATACGGATCATCGAGGCTAAGCACGGCGGTGCCATTCGGGGGAAGACTCCGAAATAATTCTCCCTTTTCCTGGGCAATCGCCTCGACGGACGGGAAAAACTCAAGATGAACAGGCCCGGCATTGGTGATGACGCCCCAATCCGGGCGCGCCGTCGCACACAGCGGCGCCATCTCGCCGGGATGGCTTATGCCCAATTCCAGAACGGCAACGCGTGTCTCCCGGGGAATGGCCAAGATACTGAGCGGAAGCCCGATCTCGTTGTTCCAATTCCCTTTCGTGCAAGCTGTTGGAATCACATCCGCCAAGAGGCAGGAGATCATATCCTTGACCGTGGTCTTGCCGGTGCTTCCGGTCACCCCGACAACGGCCAGCCCGAGTTTCAGGCGATAGCCTGTTGCCAACGCTTTCAGTGCCTGCGCGGAGTCCTCCACGACCAGCAGCGGGAGCCCCAACCCCTGGAGCCCTGGGGCGCGCACCCGTGATATCAATGCCGCCGACGCTCCCGCCATGGCCGCCTTGGCGACAAAATCATGCCCGTCAAATTTTGTCCCGCGAATCGCCACGAACAGGGCACCGGGAGAAACCGCTTTCGTGTCGTGAACCACCGCCGAAATCACGCCTGGAGGATGAGGTATCCATTGCCCTCCGCACCAGCGGGATACTTCTATAGGATCGAATCCCATCATAACACTCAGTCATCCAGTTTCTTTATCAAATCTTTGATGATCGCACGGTCGTCAAACAAGGCTTGAACGCCACGTATTTCCTGGGTGATTTCATGCCCTTTTCCCGCCACAAGAATGACATCGCTGTCTCTGGCCATGGACAGGGCCATCTCGATCGCCTTGGCACGGTCTTCCACAACCTCGTAATTGGCGGAGTCGCCAAAGCCCGATATGATTTGGTTGATGATCCCCAGGGGGTCTTCGTTCCGGGGGTTGTCGGACGTAATGATGGAAATATCCGCCAGCCGCGAGGCCACCGCGCCCATCAAGGATCGCTTGCTCTGATCGCGGTTTCCTCCACACCCGAACACCACAATCAGGCGCCCTCCGGTAAAACCCCGCACGGTTTCCAGCACATTCGCCAACGCATCATCCGTGTGCGCATAGTCAACAAACACCCGCCAGCCACGCTTAACTGGAATTTCCTCAAGTCGGCCAGGCACCGAAGTCCGGGAGGCCAGTGCCTTGATCATGACGGCCTCGTCAAGTCCCAATACCCGCCCTGCCGTATAGGCACCCAGGGCATTCTGGAGGTTGAATCGACCGAGAAGCGGTGTGAATAACCGGCATTCGCCCCAAGGGGAAACCACCTTGAATTCACTCCCTTTGGGCCCCAGGTTCATTTCAATAACCTGTACCGTGGCCCCCTTCTCCACTCCGAACGTTACGATGTCAACCTTGAGTTCAGGATCCGAGGCCAGTTTCCGACCCCAAGGATCATCGGCATTAATCACCGCCACGGCGCGTTTCTTCCCCTGTCCCAGACAGGCGAACAGACGGCGCTTGGCATCATAATAGCGCTCCATGGTCTGGTGATAGTCCAGATGATCCCGCGTGAGATTGGTAAATATCGCGGCATCAAAATCAACCCCGGAGACGCGATGCTGATCCAAAGCATGAGAGGACACTTCCATCGCCACACTCCGACAGCCGGCGTGAATCATCTGGTTCAGGAAATCCTGAACATCCACGGATTCGGGCGTCGTCCGGCGGGCCGGGATAATACGGCCCCCTATCTCGTACTGAACTGTTCCTATCAACCCCGGGGTGAGTCCGGCGGCCTCAAAAATATCCCTGAGCATGAAGGTGGTGGTTGTTTTCCCATTCGTTCCGGTAACACCGACCACCGTGAGTTTGCCGCTGGGATGGCCGAAAAAAACATCGGCCATCTCGGCCAGGGCCAGGCGTGCATCCTCAACCTGGACATGCGTGGCCTCCCGTGCAGGAATCCGGGTGTGCGGCGAAACAATCACACCAGCCCCCCGTTTGAGCGCCTCCTCAACATACTCAAATCCGTCACATTGAGTTCCGGGGATGGCCACAAAAAGGGAGTCCGGTGTCACTTTACGTGAATCGCAGACAATCCCGGTCACCGGGCGTTCGGTATTGCCGCGCACCGCGACGGCCTTCACTTTTTGCAATATCTCCGAAAGTTTCATCAGAATGTCTCACTCGTCGCTTCGGATCGGGATGACGGGGCGGCCTCTTTCGTCGGTTCAATTCCCAGATAGCGTACCGCCTGTTCTGCCACCTCCCCGAAAACCGGGGCGGAAACCGCGCCCCCCGTATGGAGTGGCTGGGGTTCATCAAAGACAATGATCATCCCGATTTCCGGTTTATCCGCGGGCAGAAAGCCGACAAAAGAAGCCATATAATCGGTCTCTGAATAATGTCCGGCGATAGGCTTCTGGGCGGTGCCGGTTTTGCCGGCCACCGAGAACCCATCCACTCCGGCCTTTACCCCTGTCCCTCCCACCTCGCATACCCGTGCCAGAAGACCCCGCATCGTGGCCGCCGTGGCCGGTTTGATCGGGCGTGACAGAACCTGCGGTTGACGGCGCAACAGAACAGTTCCGTCGGCAGCCGTTACTTCCTTGACCACATACGGCTTCATCAGTATGCCATCATTGGCAATGGCACACATCACACCCAACATCTGCAGGCTGGTGACCGCCACCCCCTGCCCGATGGCGATCCGGCTCGAACTGATCGCCGACCATTTTGAGAGCGGCCACAAGATCCCGTTTTCTTCTCCAGGAAGATCCAGCCCAAGTTTGCTCCCGATATTGAAACTCCGCAGATAACTATCCAGACGCGTATCCCCCAGCATGATCGCAATTTTAGCCGCACCGATATTGCTGGATTTTTTCAGGACATCCGCCACATTTAAGCGTGGGTAGGCATGATAATCGCGCAGCACCTTTCCCTGGTAGAGCCAGCGCCCATTCTCGGTGTCGAACATCGTTTCAGGTTTAATAATTCCCTCGTTCAAAGCGGCCGCAATCACCGACACCTTGAAGGTGGATCCGGGCTCATAAATATAGCCGATGGCGCGATTGAGTTTCTGTATATCCTTGGCCTCTCGAAACGAGTTGGGATCGAATCCCGGCCGGCTGACCATCGCCAGAATCTCACCCGTCCGGATCCTCTCCATAATGGCGAAAGCCGCCTTGGAGCGGTTTCGCTCCATGGCTGAATCGATGCTTTTCTCGAGACTATACTGGAGATTCTGATCGATGGTCAGAACCACATCCGCCCCATCCCTGGGAGGAATTTCCTGGACACGCCGATCCACCATTTCATGACGCTTGCCATCCAGCCGGCTTTCAATCAAACCCGGGCTTCCCTTCAGGAATTTTTCCATGATCTGCTCAATCCCGCCTGAGCCGACGCCGTCATGGTTGACGAACCCGAGCACATGGCACAGCATCGCGTTCTGTGGATAGGAGCGAATGGATGAATCCCGCGTGTGAATTCCCGGCAGTTTAAGCTTTTCCACCGCTTCCGCTTTCTCCTCCGGGAGGAAAGAGGAAAGAATGGCAAACTCACTGTTGGATCGGTTCAAGCGGGGTAATACCTCTGCCAAATCTATCGGGATCAACGGCTTCAAGATAGAAAGGGTCGTCCCCACGCGGTTGCTGGCGATCAGGAGGGATGGATCCGCCCAGACGTCTTTGACGCCCAGATTAAGCGCCAGAATACCGGACGCCGCGCTTCCATCCAGAATGCGGCCCCGGGGAACCGAAAGCGTCTTCTTGAAGGTTTTGGTTTTCGCCTCTGTGGCACGGGTTTGATCGCCCCCTCCAAGATGAAGAATCACCAGACGCACCACCAGTCCCACCATTGCCAGCCCCAGCAGCGCGACAATGATTACGAACCTGGTTGATCCACGTGGTTCAGTCATTCATCACAATCCTGTCGTTCCGGGCAACCCGTGCCACAGGACGCGACTCAATCCCATGAAGGGAGTCCAGAGATCCATCGTAACGAACACGGACGATCTGATCACGTCCGGGCCAAGTCATGACAAGACCATGCGCCTTTAGCGCCTGCTCAAGGCTGGAGGGCGCCTGCAATCGAGCCCACTCACATTGCTCACGGACCACTTGATCGCGCAACCGGTCACGGGCAGTCTCAAGCCCCTTGATCTCTCGCCCGAGCGTTTCCGTCCGGGACTGGAGGCAGACATAGACCAAGGCAAACCCAACTAGAACCAAAAGCAGGGCAACTAGAGGAACGGGAACAGGAAATTTGGTTTGTCCTTTTTTTCTATTTTTCTTTGCCATGATCTAGTCCTTTCGTTCCGAAACACGAAGCTTAGCTGAGCGAGCCCGCGGGTTTTCCCTACATTCCTCTTCGGTGGCCCCCACGGGCTTCCGAGTCAAAATTTTCATTTCCGGGAGGGTGCCAACCCATTTCTCTCCCCCCGACGCCAGGGACTCCATCCGCCCCTGGTGTTCCACAAAAAACTGTTTCACAATCCTGTCTTCCAGACTGTGGAAGGTGATCACCGCCATCCTGCCACCACGTCTCAAGACGCGAAGCCCCGCCTCCAGCCCCTGCTTCAGCGCGTCCAGTTCACCGTTCACCGCAATCCTAAGCGCCTGGAAGGACAAGGTTGCCGGGTGAATCCGGCTCCGCCGTCCTCCATAGACTCCCATCACCAAGTCCGCCAATTGAGCCGTTCGATGGAACGGTTCACCTCCACGCTGCAACACAACCTGACGCGCTATCGCCTTCGCCCTTGGCTCCTCGCCATATCTTTTCAAAAGAGCGGCCAATTCCCTTTCAGGCAACGTATTCAGCAAATCCGCCGCGTTCACCGTGGAATCCAGATCCATTCTCATGTCCAGCGGTCCATCCCGCATGAAGCTGAATCCGCGATCCGGGTCATCCAACTGATCCGACGAAATCCCGATGTCCAGCAACACGCCATCCACCTTCAGCAAACCCTGCGCCGCGACCACCTCATCCATTCGCGAAAAACTGGACTGCACCAAGGCGCATCGTCCCGTCATCCCACCCAAGTTCTGCCGTGCCCGATCAAGGGCGCCCGCATCCCTATCCAGAGCCACCACCCGTCCCTCAGGCCCCACCGCTTCCGCCAAGGCCTTTGTATGGCCGCCCCCGCCCAGGGTTCCATCCACCATCACACCGCCAGGCTGCGGAGCGAGCCAAGCCAACACTTCATTTAGCAATACGGCCTTATGCATGAGCCTGTTCCGGCTTAAATTCCCACATGTCGGGCCGCTTCACCCAGATCAGCGGTTCCAGCCGGACTTACCTGCTTCCACAATTCCGGATTCCATAACTCAAAATGATCGAACGCCCCCAACAGGATCACCTCGTCTGTAAGCTTCGCATGCGCCAATAAACCGTCGTTGATCCGGATGCGCCCCACGGAATCCCACGGAACCAACTGGGATTTAGAGCCCAAGAGCCGGGCAAATTGGCGGCCTTTTACATCCGCAATGGACAGGTTGCGAAGACTCTGCAGCCGTTCCATCATCTCCCGAGCCGGATAGACATTGAGGAATTGTCCACCTTCAAGATCAGGCAGCACATATAGGCCAGCGGAAAGTTCGGCATAGTCGCGCCACTCCGAGGGAATGGTTAACCGCTTTTTGGGATCAAGGGTACGGGGATGTTCTCCCGTAAAAAGGCTTTGGGTCATCCCCATTTTTGGTTCTTTTGTATCGCCTGCCTGCACTAGTGCCCCACAATGATGTACTCTTGAGACACAATACACCACTTTGCCCCACCGTGCGTCAATAAATTATCATGTTTTTTATTAATTATGGATCATTTTAGTCGCATACAACGCCGCCCAACAACTGCTGGATTAGTGTTGTAAGCAAAACTCAGCACCGATGACGAGATGCCACCCCGCGACTAGAACCGCCAGTTCAGGCCGGCGCCGTAGGCAACGTAACTCATGGTCATGATAAAGGGTCCGCCATGGATTCCGTAGGCGTAATACCAATCGCCGGTGATATCGTCGACCTTCATGTATTTCGCGAAGAGATCTGCGGAAAGGTTCTTGTATAGTCTCACATTCAAACCGCCCCCCAACTCGATGCCTGTCACATTGCTTTTTGCGGCCACCCATCTTTCATGATTATCACCCCAGGAATTCGGATGAAATTTAGCCTGATAAAACGCCATGCCAGCCTGCGCATAGGGGGTCAGGCGGGTCTTATTGTCCCAGGCCGCCTGCAAATAGGGAATCGCGCCTTGAATCTCCTCATCGCCATCACTGCCGGATCCATCCGGTACGATGCTAAGATCATCCATCGTATGCGCGACAACATGGTCGTAACTTACGCCCAACCAGACCGGTGATTTAAACAAACGGTATTGGATGTACGCTTTATTCGGCCAGCCGTC
Organism: bacterium; assembly: GCA_037132275.1. Taxonomy (GTDB): domain Bacteria; phylum Verrucomicrobiota; class Kiritimatiellia; order CAIKKV01; family CAITUY01; genus JAABPW01. The sequence continues at coordinate 34,904 of JBAXPK010000019.1, read as the reverse complement.
CTGCTTCTCGGTGATTTGAGTAATGGTTCCGAAGAACGACCCATCACTGGGCGTTCCCCGTGTCTTATCTTGAAGTTTAACCTGGGTATACCGCGTGCCAATCTGCCAGTCCGCCGCTTTCCAGGCAGCATTCTGGCCAGACACCTGAGCGACTCCCACTTCCGGAGGAACATGGTTCACAGAAGGAACAATAGGGGCGTTTGTCACAGCCGGTGGATTTACCGCAGCGGTTTCCGCCGGGGCATTAGTGGAGTCTAGACCATTCAAAACCGTCTCTTCACAACGCGCCACACCTGCAGCCGCCACGACTCCAACCATCATCAGAAAACGGGACATCCCCAACTTGTTTCGGCGCATAAGACCTTTTCCTTTCCTGATTCCCTATTCCACCCTTGAACTGTCAGACTTTATAGCACATCTCATGACAGTAACAAGACCGATTCCATCCTCAATAACCCGGCAGGCGCATGATGAGCCTATCCGTTGATAATTGAACTCTCTATCTAAAGGGATTAAAAGAATACCAGCGGAAATAAATATGGGGCCATACCATGAGTGAAATTAAGAAAACGATTGTTCGGGGAATAAAGACAGGCGAATCGGCCATCGTCCAACTCCGCATTCACGACCTTAGCCAGCTTTTCAACTTGATGGACCCATCCCCATTTATCGACAAGGATCTGGACGCCGACGCGGAAAATTTCATCGAAGGGTGGGCACTGGAATTTCACGTAAACACACCTATCACATTGGTCGTGCATCTGGAACAGCCGCCGGTATTAGGCGGGCCTGACCCCCGCCGGTTCACGGAACTTGCCGTCCGCAATTTCTTCCTCAGCAAGGCGGACACAACCCGCCGCGAGCTTCGACAACTGATGAAAACAGGGCAGATCAGCCTGATCATTGGTGTTGCGTTCATGGCGTTGTGCTTAACTCTCAGTAAGGGGATTGCCCAGCAATTTCCCGCCTCAACCACAGCCGAATGGTTGAGAGAAGGTCTGGCCGTGGGGTGCTGGGTCGCCATGTGGAAGCCCATCGAGATCTACCTGTACGGCTGGTGGCCCGTCCTGCGCCGCCTGAGAATTTATCGAAAAATGAGCCGCCTGCGAGTCGAATTGAAAGTGAAGGAGTCGTCGGTTATGTAGTCTTCCGGTGCTTGAACAGCGCGACCAGCCGGTCCTGCATCAGCACCCCGGCAACAAACAACCCCAAGGCAATGACGGAGGCCGCAATCACGGGGCCGTAAGCCTTCTCTTCAACATGGGCGCCGATGTAGGAAGACAACAAGATACCGGGAAAGCGCGCCACCATCGACGCCACAAAAAACCTCAGCGGCTTCACCGGAGTCAACCCGGCTAGATACGTTAGGATATCTTTCGGACTTCCAGGAATGAGGAACAAGATCAGGATGGCCAATTCTGTTTTGGGATGGTTCAGCAGAAATCCAAACTTGGTGAAGGCCTTCTCGGGGATCAGCACTTTTATCAGCGGCAAACCAAAAAGTCGTCCCAACCCGAAAACTATAACCGACCCCGCCAGAATGCCGAGAATCGAGAAAACCGTACCCGGGAGTGTTCCATAAATAAACCCGCCGGCGAACTGGGTTAATTCTCCCGGGATGGGAGCAACTACAACCTGAACCGCCTGGATCAGAACGAACACCGCCGCCCCCCATATCCCAAAGGAGGCCAGATACTCGCCGAACTTGTCCGCATTACTGATGAGCCGGGTCAGGGGCACGGTATAACGCATGGCCGCCAGCGTCACCAAGGCGAGAATCCCCACAAGGACCAACCCTTTTACCCACAACTGTCTTTGGTTCATACCCTCTAAATGGCCTCCTCCAGCGCCTTTTTCATGGCGGCGCGAGCAAGCTGCAAATCGTCAAAGGAAATATTCCGACGCTGATAACGCGCCTCCATCCGCTCCATGAAATTTTCCCAATCCTCACGCTTTGGCGGCGTGTCGTAGTCAAACCGTTCTTCCGTGGCGAGCTTGACCTGCCACTTGACTTTTCCCTGCGACACCGACCACCGCACATCACGCTTGATGCCATCCTCATTTTTTTCAATCCAACATATCTGGCGCATCATAAATCCGGGTCTCCTGTCGTTCTGGATCTCTACACTATCACCTCTTCCCGAAGAAGCACGCTTGAAAATGCCAAGGGCAATGCCCATAGTGTCGCCCTTTGAAAGATTCTACCTATGGCCTTGTTAAGTTTGAAAGACGTGAGTGTGAGTTATGGCGGACCGCCGCTACTGGACAGCGTGGAGTTCCACATCGAGCGCGGCGACCGCATTTGCCTGCTTGGTGCCAATGGGGCCGGTAAAAGCACGATGCTTCGTATCCTTGCCGGGGAATCCAAGCCGAATACGGGAAACGTCATTCAGCCGCCCGGCACCCGGGTTAACAGGCTGCCCCAACAGGTACCGCTCCACCTGACCGGCCGGGTTCTGGATATCGTCTGCCCCGAACCGGACGATCCGGACAACCATCGTGAGGCTTTGGAAGCCGAGCAAATCCTGACACGATTGCAGGTCGATCCGGAGGCTGATTTCGAGACCCTGTCCGGAGGCACCCGACGGCGTGTCCTGCTCGCCCGCACTCTGCTCGGGAAGCCCGATGTGGTGCTCTTGGACGAACCCACCAACCATCTGGACTTGGACTCCATCGCCTGGCTGGAAGGCTACCTTCTCCGCCATTGCCGGACGTTTCTCTTCATCACTCATGATCGCGCTTTTCTACGGCGCATCGCCTCACGCGTGGTGGAACTGGATCGCGGCCGGCTCGTCGATTGGCGCTGTGATTATGACACGTTTCTGAAACGCAAGGAAGAGACACTCCAAGCCGAAGCCCTACTGTGGGAGCGCACAGATAAACGACTCGAGAAGGAGGAAGCCTGGCGTCGACGCGGCGTCAAGGCACGCACCGTCCGCAACCAAGGCCGCGTCCGGGCGCTTGAAGCGCTTCGCTCCGAACGCCGCCAGCGCCGGGAGCGCACTGGGGCCGTTCAAATGAGCATTCAGGAAGCGGACCGCACCGGCCAGATTGTTCTAAAGGCCGAATCGGTCGTCTTCGGATATGGCAATGCCCCCCTGATCCACGATTTTTCCGAGGTCATCACCCGCGGCGACCGGATTGGGATTCTCGGGCCGAACGGCTGCGGGAAAACCACCTTATTAAGCCTGCTGCTTGAGCCCAGCGGCACAGGCATCACCCCTCTCTCCGGGAAAATATCCCACGGTACCAATCTTCAAATCGCCTATTCCGACCAGCTTCGCACCCAATTGGATGAAAACCTGTCGCTTGCCGAAAACATTGCGCAAGGCAAGGAGTTCATCATGCTGCAGGGCGTCAAACGCCATATCATCGGATACTTGGAAGACTTCCTATTCACCTCCGACCGTGCCCGGCAGCCAGTCTCCGTGTTGTCCGGCGGCGAACGCAACCGGCTCCTGCTCGCCCGGCTCTTTGCCCAGCCGTCTAATGTGCTTGTCCTGGATGAGCCCACCAATGACCTGGATCTCGACACTCTTGAACTGCTCGAGGAACAGTTGGCGGCGTACAGCGGAACAGTCCTGATCGTCAGCCATGACCGCGCCTTCCTAAACAACGTGGTCACCAGCGTTCTGGCCTTTGAAAAACATCCTCCGGGCCGGAATGACGTCTGGCTGAAGCCGGTTGAAGGTTGGTTTGTAAACGAGTATGTGGGCGGCTATGACGACTGGGCCGCCAAACGCCTCCTCCCGCCTGAGGCGGAACCCACAAAGAAGCCCACTCCGCCTCCAGAAAAGCCTGTCCATCGAAAGCTGTCTTTCCGAGAGCATAAGGAACTGGCGGAGCTGCCGGGCCGAATTGAGGCGATGGAAGAGGAACAGGCTCAATGGCACGCCTGTCTGGCCGATCCGGCTTTTTTCCGGAAACCCAAAGCGGAAATCACTCGGGTTACCGAACGTTCCGAAGCCTTGGCCGCTGAACTCACCACCGCCTATCAGCAATGGGAAAAGCTGGAGGCCATGGCCAAACAAGCAACCCTATAACCCTGAATATTCCCTACTTCAGCAACTCGGCCAACCGAGACTTGATGCCGGCAAGTTCGCTGGTTAATTTCGATCGCTCGTCATCAATTTCAGTACGCTTCCAGTTCGCCAGTGAAGCCGCATAATCGGCGTCGAGTTGCTTGAAGCGCGCCTCGATTTCTGCGGCACGCTTGTTCATATCAAGTAATTCGGCAACCCGATCCTGGTCTTTACGACCCGCTTCAATTAACTGGGTTGCTTCAACGATCTGAACACTGACATCGGTGTCCGGATATTCCTTTTGGAAATCAGACCAATAGGCCAAACGCTCGGAAGGCGGCTTGGCGGCAAACGCCTTATCGGCAAGTTTTTCTTCACGCTGAGCCTTACCGGCAGCGATCATCCGGGCATGGTCAGCCTCGGCTTGACGGCGCGCCGCCGTCTCCTCTTTTGCCTGCTGCTCTTTTTTCGCCGTGGCTTCCCCGGCGGTTATCAGGAAAGCCCGATCCACCCGGCCCGTCAGGAAGTCCACCGTGCCACGATCATAGTAATACGTCGTCCGGCGTCCGCCCCTGACCTGACCTTTTGGTTCTCCGAGTTTCTCGACCACCTGCTGACAGGTGTCACCTTTCACCACCACCGGAGAGGTGTCAGAGCCCAAGGCGCACGGGCTCCCTAGTGCAACGAACAAAACCAAGCACATGGCGCCATAAGCACGCTGACAATAAGATGAATGCAGCGGCAGGGCGCTCGCGCCGTCGAGCGCCACAGGCCGACATGGCGGCCAGCGGAGTGTCCGCCCTGCTAAGAAACTCATCAAAGATGTCATTCGGCTCATCCCAACTGCGCCAGCACAATCTGATTCACCAGCTTACCATCCGAACGCCCCTTAACCTTGGGCATCAACGCCTGCATTACCTTACCCAGATCCTTTTTTCCGCTCGCGCCCGCCTCTGTGATGATCGTCTTTACCAGCGCCTCGATTTCCGCCTGCCCGAGTTGCTGCGGTTGATACTTGCGGAACCATTCAATCTCCCGCTGTTCCTTATCCGCCAGATCCTGCCGCGCCGCCGTCCGGTACTGCTCCACCGAATCCTGCCGCTGCTTGATCGCCTTGGCCACAATAGTGGCGATCGCTTCATCGGTCGGCTCTTTCCCAATATTGACCGTGGCATCCTTGACCTGGGCGTGCAACATCCGCAATGCCGATAACAGTTCGGGATTTTGCGATTTCATCGCCGTTTTGATATCCGCCAACAACGCCTCTAGCAAGGGGGATCCCATAATTTTCTTCCTCTCTTCACGTCTTCGCTTACGTTTAACAGATCACCGGTAATACACCGCCAGCCAAACCGTATCCTCGTCCGGGGTCGTCCATTCCACACGATGCCGGACATGAGCCTGAATGTTTGTCCAATCCCCGGGCTCCAACACCATCGACTCTGTCCGTCCCTCAATCTTTAGGCAAGCCCGCCCTTTGACCAGCACAAGAAATTCGTGATCATCCTGGTCATACCAGAATCCCTCCGGTGAACTATGCCCCCGGGATACAATCCGCTCCACCCACATTTCCCCGGACTGACAAAGCACCTCAATCAATTCTTCCGGCAGCGAGCGGGGAATATTCTTGAGCAGATTTTTCTTCATAACTTCAACTGGGCCGAAGCAAACTCCCAATTCACAAGTTTATCCAAAAACGCGGCAACAAAATCCTTCCGCCGATTTTGATAATCCAAGTAATAGGCATGTTCCCACACGTCGCAACACAGGAGGGCTTTCTGGCCATGCGCCACGGGAGTATCGGCGTTGGATGTCTTGATGATCTTCAAACCATCCCCTTCCACCACCAACCACACCCATCCGCTGCCAAACTGCCCCACCGCCGCGGCGGAAAAGGCCTCTTGGAATTTTTCAAAACTGCCAAAAGATTTTTCAATCTTTTCCAAAAGCACGCCCGACGGCTTTCCGCCGCCATTAGGCTTCATGCTGTTCCAAAAGAAGGTATGATTCCACACTTGGGCCGCATTATTGAAAATCGCGGGGCCATCCTTGTCCTTTGAGTTCGTGGTCACCTTGATGATCTCTTCCAAAGGCATGGCTTCCAATTCCGACACAGCAATCAGCTTGTTCAGGTTGTCCACATACGTCTTGTGATGTTTCCCGTAATGGATACTCATGGTTCGCGCCGAGATCGAAGGCTCCAGCGCATTCTCGGCATAAGGCAACGACGGCAATTGAAATGCGCCAAACCCGTTGCAGGCCACCAGCATACCAGCCATTACGCCATACAGTATCTGATTTCGCATTGAGACCTCCTTTATAATCGTGCCACCCGCATCCGATCCACGCCAACAGGCTACACCAAGACCTAAACCTTACAAAGGGAAAAACAAATCGGGGACCAGTCCGATTTCGCATTGACACCCGCTTTCCCTGTATGCCATAGGCAGGCTCACAAACACCAGAAGGAGCGTTTATCTTGAAACTGCAAAAAGGTTCAAAACTAGTGATGATTGGGGATTCCATTACTGATGCTGGCCGAACCCGCCCAGTCGCCGAAGGCTTATTTGACCCGTTGGGACGCGGTTATGCCTGTTTTGTGAATGCCCTGCTTGGCACCGTCTATCCCGAGCTGGAAATCCGTGTGGTCAACATGGGATGCAGCGGCAATACCGTGAGGGACCTCAAATCCCGCTGGCAGCCCGATGTCTTCGATCTCAAGCCCGACTGGGTCTCCATTATGATCGGCATCAACGACGTCTGGCGCCAGTTCGATTCCCCGCTCCAACCGGAAGGTCATGTGCTGATCGGGGAATACGAAACGACGCTTCGCGAATTGGTCAAATCCATTCTGCCCCGCGTAAAAGGCCTGATCCTCGTGACCCCCTATTTTATCGAACCCAACCTCAAGGATCCGATGCGCGCCGCCATGGATACGTATGGAGCCGTCGTCAAAAAAATCGCCCATGAGAATGACACGGTTCTGGCCGACACTCAGGCCGCCTTCGACAAAGCACTAAAATTCTGTCACCCCGGCGCGCTGGCTTGGGATCGCGTGCATCCCAATCAGGTGGGCCACATGATTCTGGCCAAGGCCTATCTCGACGCGCTCGGATTCGCGTGGTAGGCGGGAGGAATTCAGAAGCCAGGATTTATAATTAGAAATCGATCATGGCCTTGACCACCCCGTTCTTGTAACCCGCTACCAGGTCAAAGGCAGTCTGGGTCTGGCTGAAGGGATAGCGATGGGTGACCATGAGGTTCAAGTTAAAATCGTGGCGGGCTATCATGTCCAGAGCGGGCTGAACACAGTGATTCTGCCGCCGAACGTTCTGGATACAAATTTCATGCCGCCGCAACAGATCGATCTTGAATGACACCCGCTCCAGCGTGGGGGGAATACCAAGTAACATCAGTTTACCCCCTGGCTTCAGAAGTTCGATCGCCTGATCCAGAGCTTCCTGCTGCCCACAGCACTCAAACACCACATCAAGGTGAGCCGGCTCCTGCGTGAGAATCGCCTTTACGACATCGCCACTCGCAGGATTTCCACCCCAACTGGCGCCAGCCTGCTGCGCCATAATCAGGCGCGAATTAATCTTGTCGGTGACGTAAATGCGACTTGCTCCCTGTCCAAGGGCGGCCAACATCACGCTCAATCCAATGGGACCAACCCCCAAGATCCCCACAGTCGCTCCCTGCATGGGAATGGAACCCTTCACCGCGTAGAGCCCAATGGAAAGCGGCTCCGATAATGCCCCTTCGTCATCACTAACCGATGGCGGCAGAGGAAAGCAACTGGTCTCCGGCATCACCAGATATTCACAAAGACATCCCTCCGCCTGTTGCGGACATCCCAGAAACCGGAGTTTGCGACAGGTATGCGGACGCCCCACACGGCATTGATCACACTGCCAACACGGCATAGCCGGCTCAATCGCGACATGATCACCCGGCTTTACTCGCGTAACGCACGCACCAACCTGCTTCACGATCCCGGCGCCCTCATGGCCAACCGTAAAGGGGTATTGAACGACCTGTGAGCCGATCTTACCCTCGGTGTAGTAATGGACATCGGAGCCACACACACCCACCCGCGTCATTTGAATCAAAACGTCAGACACGCCTTCCACCACGGGAGTCGGCACCGTCTGCAGCTCCATATTCCGTATCCCCGTCAGTCTCATCGCTTTCATATTCGTTCCTTTACCATGCGGTGAAGTTGATTTCCATCACCGAATGAGTACACTGCACCGTCAAACCCATGACCGCAGAATCAAAACCCCAACCCCGGCGCCCTGACCTGCTAATCTACCCCACTGCCGCCGCCTTGCGTCAGGTTCAACGACGAGTCGTGGAACGGGACGGATTCTTTGATGGACGCCGCCATCTCACACTCGCCTCTTTCCTTCGCCTTTGCGCAGAGGCCGCCGCCCGTGCGGGCCTTCTTAGAAACACCAAGGGACAGTCCTTGCGGCCGATCACCGATCTTGACCGGGAACTCGCCATCGTGGAGGCTGTCTCACAGTTCCGCAATGCTGCCCACCCAAAAAATTCCATCCTCATCACTCTCACCCCTGCCGCACTGGAGGAAATACTGGAAGAGTTGACTGATACCGTCGCCCCCCTGGCTGACCGTGCGACCGAATTCATTTCCTTTCTTGCCCAAGACAGGCGTTCACCGAAAAATCCCGATCTCGCGACCCTCTATCACGCCTATACCGCAGTTTGTCAGACCCTTCTGGTCGCTGATAACACCGCCGTCAATACAGCTATTCTCGCCCTGCTCCACGGCCCGCGCACGCAATGGCCCCAGCTGCTGCAACAAGCCTCGATCATCTCCTTCCTGTCTGTCCGCTGGGTGGCCCCCTTTCAGGAATCTGTCATTCACGCCCTCTCCACCCAACTGGGTCACGACCATGTCCACGTTCACCACATTCTCTCCGAGCATGAGCAGGACTGGTGGGCCCAGAATTTGATGACCCAGGCCGGGCGCCTGCTCTTTGACGGGTCCACCGGCCCTGAAGACATCGATGGGCTCGCCTTTCAGGCTCCATCAACCCGAGCCGCCATCGAGGAACTGACCACCTTGCGGGAGGGTTATGCCATGCAGGATCGCGCCCTCGCGGAACCGGCGCGTGCCAGTGTCGGGTTTTCAACTTCCGTCGGACTCTATGGCGAAATCGAAGATCTGGCCCGCCGGATTTCCTGGGAACTCCATGACCGGACCGATCCCTTGCGCCCCGAGGAAATCTGCCTCGTTACCCGTAACCTCGGCACCTGCTCCAATGCCATCATGGATGTTTTTAATCGCTTCAACATCCCCTATTATTTCCGCCGTGGCGTTCCCCTTCTTGCTATTCCGGTTATCAAGACGATTCTCAATCTGGCTCGTTTTTCCGCAACACGTGATCGGGAAGTGTTCTGCGCCTTGCTCGAAAGCCCCTGGATCAATTGGCAGGGTAAGGGCCTTGACGATCCCGCTTCACTTGCCGATGACATTCTCCGCTCAGGCGCCGAACCCATTCTCGATGACCCCAAGCGCCTCGCCCGCCGTCTGGTCAGTTACTACAATGACCCCTATTCCAAAAATCGCCAGTTCAAAACCCGTGAAGAAGCCGAAACCCAAGCCAAACTAGTCAGCGAACTTTACCAAACAATTCTTGGCCAGTCCTCGATCAACACTATTGATGCCGGTATTGCGGATCTGCTCAAGCGCTGCAAACTCATCACTCTTGGCGCTCAGGCCGAAATGCTTTCCGGCGACACCCTTTCCGACCGTGCCGGTATCCTGAACACCAAGGCCTGCGAAGCGGCGCTTGAAATCCTGGGTACCCTGCGCCAGCATCGTCTCGTGGCGGACAACACAGTTAACTGGGCCAACATTAGAGATCTGATAACACGTGCCTTCGAGAATCTCACCGTCACGCCGGACCCCTCCGATGAATCCGGCGTGTGGGTTCTCAATCCCTTCGACATGGCCGGGCTTCATTTCAAAGTCGTTCTCCTGGCCGGCATGAATGCCGGTGAGTTCCCCCAGCTTCCCACTCCCAGTCCGCTTTTCCCCGATGCGGAATTGATCTTCTTTCGTGAACACCTGCTGAAACACCGCCCTCTTCCCGCCGCCGCCCTGGCCGCATCAAAGGTGCGCAACAGCCAGGAGAATCTGCTTTTTCTAACAACGGTGGCTGCCGCTCGGGAACGGATTGTGTTCTCCTACCGACGGCATGGCGAAGACGGCAAGGAACTGACCCCCTCGGTTTTTTTCAGCACCCTGTGGCGCCTCACCGGGTGGCCTACGTGGCCCATCCTTCCGGATTCCCCACCCGATCCCTATGACCGTTGGCGCCTCAACCAAAACTCCCCCCACCTGCTGGATCATTGGCGGAATCATTGCGCCATCACCCCTCACAAACGACGCCCCTTCCCCGGCGAATCGTTTCTGGGGACAGTCCCTCTTGCCCTCTGCCGCGCCCATGATGAACGCTGGCAACGGCTCGCCCATCAACCCGGTGAATTTGTTGAGTCCCCTACCGGCGGGACTCGCGCGTGCTACTCTGCGAAGCACGAACTTCCGAGCGCCGCTGAAGAGGATCTGGCCATCCATGTCGCCCATGGCATTCGCGTGGAACATGACCGCCAGGATTTCTTCACCCGTCAGGCCCGGGCGGAACTCGGAGAAACCAACAACGCCGCCACTCCCGGCGACGCCTATACGGGCATTCTGTCACCGGAATTGTGGGCGAAAATAATGCCCGCCAAAGACGGTCCCATGGACTTCAGTCCAACCCAACTCGAACAACTGGTTGCCTGTCCCTATAAATATTATCTCCAGTACATTGCAGGCGTGGAGCCGATCGAACGGAACGAACTCGAATCCAGCCCCCGTGATTTCGGTACCGCCATACATGTCATCATGCATGAGGGATTCCGGCTATTGCAGGGATTCCCCGCCACAGACCACATTCCCGGTATCAACAAAGTTTCGCAACTCTATGCTGACCTAATAACCCCGAATTGGGCCGTTCTCGACTCCAAGGGGGTCTGGCATCTTCAGGAGGGCGCCCTCCGTCCTTCGCCTGACGCCCTGCCGCTCGTCTGCTTCACCCCTGCTGCCACAGGTAGAACCCTGGAGTTTTTTGATTCACTTTCAGAGGTGATTCTCAAGTGGGCGACCAGCGGTAACGCCAAATGGATGCTGGGCGCCCCCGAGCAACTTACCATCCAGTACCGCCGGATTCAGCGCGTCATCCGTAACCTGGTACGCGCGGCTCTTGAGCCCACCGCCCTGCCCCAGTCTCTGACTGACACAGGAGAAGGGCAGACATTCCGACGTTTCCCCTGCTTACTGGAATTCACCTTCAATAGTCTCTCGAAACGTGCCGACGCCCCCTCCATTGAACTGAAGGATCCAATCAATTACAAGCACACCGTCAGGCTCCATGGCAAAATTGACCGCGTCGATCTTGTCTTCGATGCCGAAAAAATCTTACGCGCCATCATTGTGGTGGACTATAAAGGCAAATCTAAAGGCGCGCTTTCCCAGACCACTCTGGCTGCCCATATCGCCAGCGCGGAGGATTGTCAACTCCCCGCCTATGCCTTGGCCGCCACAAGCCGCTTCTCTACCCAATCCCCGGCCGCCATACCGGTCACCATGCACTATCTTTCCTACTCACTGTCCGCCGAAGACATGATCAAGGATTGCCAGAAACGCTGGCTCAACCTGGATGGGCAGCCACTGGAGGCAGAGGAGTTGACCGATGTGCTCAACGGGGCTGCGTCGTTAATGGCCGCCTTCACCGACAGTGTTTTCGCGGCTTTGACTAAGTATGAGAGGGGCGAGTTCGTGGTGGCCCCCATTGAGTGCAAATATTGCGCTTTTACCGGATGCTGCCGCCACTACACCAGCCAGTTGGCTCCCGACTCCGAAAAACCGGAGGACGAATCATGAGTCAAGTATGCCAAAACATCCGCTTCATCGCCTCCGCCGGTACGGGAAAAACCCATCAGGTGGTCAGCCTATACCAGGCGCTGTTGCTTGGCCGCGCTTACCCGCCGGACAACACCACGCTGCCGGGCACCCCTACAGGATCAGTCTTCGATGGGGGGCAACGCATTCCGCCCGACCGGATTTTGATGCTGACCTTCACCCGTAATGCTGCGGCCGAAATGCGATCCCGGGTCACCGAAGCTATCGAGAAGGAACTCGCCACGGGTGACCCGGAGAACGAAGCTTTCTGCTGGAGCCTGCTCCGCCGTCTTTCCGGGGCCACCATCGCAACCATCCATGCCTTCGCCCAGCAGTTACTGGCACGCCACACTTTGGAAATGGGTTTATCCCCCACGCTCACGGTACTGGAAGAGGCAGATGCCGCCGTTCTGCGAAGCGATGCCTCCCAATCAGCCTTGCGCAGGGCGCTCGGAGACGCATCCACCGCTTACGTCCATGACCTTGAAAAGCTTTGCGAGGGCCATGGCGTCGCACAAATTGAGCAGGCGGTTCTTCAAACGATTGCCCAATGCGCCATCTGGGGAATTGATCTGGAAGAAACCGATCCCGCCGCGCTCGTTCTTAAACCCACAGAACCCCGGCTCACGGATCTACACGTCCTTCTCGGTCCACTCCAGCTCAAGGCCGATGCCGCAGGCGGAAATTCCATCAAGACCATGGCCATGGAATTGCGAACTACAATTCGTTTACTGGGCGCCACCCCTTCGCCTGAGGCGATTTCGCAGGCCGCCGGGAAATTGATCCCGCTCACCCAAAAGGTATGGGGGAAAACGGATGATATCAAGACCATGCGAGCCTCAATCCAGACAACCCTCGCCCATCTGGCAAACTATTCCCAACGCAAGGAAGCCAGCCGACTATTCATCTCCTTCCTGTCAGTGGCGCAAGACTGCGCCCGTGAGATCAAGCTTCGTAAAAACGAACAAGGCGTTCTGGATTTCGACGATCTGTTGTTCCGGGCCCGAACGCTCATCCAACGTAACCCCGGCGCCATACCGGCCACAGATGTCATTATCGTTGATGAGGCCCAGGATAATTCACGCCTCCAAAACGAACTGATCGGCCTCGTCCAAGACGCCAGCAAAGCAGCGGTCGCGGCCTGCGGTGACACCAAGCAAACGATCTACGGCTGGCGGGGCGCCGATCCGAGCGGACTAGAAATGTTGGGAAATATCCTGAAACTCAACCCCATCCCTCTCCGCACCAGTTATCGCAGTCAAAAGGGAATACTGAACTGGGTAAACGATATTTTTTCCGGCGTGGTTATGGGACCTGAACGCTATGGAGAAACCGAAGAACTTCTTCCCTGCCCCGCGGCTAAAGCCAGCAAGGGCCCGGCAGTTGAATGCCTTTTGCCTGACTGGGAAATGTTGCCTTCGCCCAGGGATCAAATCACCCTTCCGGGCAAGATGTCCAAAACCGGCGCGGGTAGCAGCGATTCCTGCCTCCGGATAAGTCTCAACATAAGAGATGTTAAGAAACTCGCCGATGAGGAGTCGAACAGCGCTGCGACCGACTGGGGCAGCATGGCCGAACTTACGGAACAAGCTCTGGCACTTGAAGCCCGAGCGGTGGCGCGGCGAATCCGCCTGTTGACGTCCCCCACACACGAGGGCGACTGGCATCCTCCCCGTGTCTGGAATTCCGCAACACAGGACTGGATCACCCCCATGGGGCCGCCCTACAGGTTCCGCGATGTCCTCATTCTATTACGGACCACCCAACGTCAAGACCTCTATGAACAGGCGCTTCAGGAAGAGCATATCCCCTTCACCACAGACGGCGCCGGCCGTGGCTTTTTTATGCGTCAGGAAGTCCAGGACGTTTCCCACCTCCTGTCCTGGCTGGCCTTCCCGCTTGATCGCCAGGCCTTGCTTGCGCTTTTACGTTCCCCATTCTGCGCCCTCTCGGATAATGCTATCGCCCTTCTTTCAACCAATGTAACTGACCCGTCATTGCGAAGTGTCGTCACGGCGGATGGTAATGCCGCCAGGATCATCGCCGACGACTTTACGGCCCAATCGTCACCTGCCGATGCCCCGGCCTTTCTCCGGACATCGGCCCATCTACGCCGCCTGACCGACCTAGCGGGCCGCGTCAGCGCCGTCGATCTGGTTCGTGAGGCCGTGCGCCTCGCCGGCTATGATGCCATCCTCGCGGGCACTTTCCATGGCGTGCAGAGGTTGGCCAATCTTCAGAAATTACTATCATGGATCCAGGAACTGGAACGGTCTGAAAACCTCGACTTGCAGGCCGTGGCCAGCCGACTGGCCTCAGAAATCTCCACTGGCCGGGAAGCGCCCGATGCCGCCGTGCTCGATCCCGACGACGACTCTGTCCGCATCAACACCATTCATGCCGCCAAGGGTTTGTCGAGCCCCGTCGTGATTGTCCCGGACCTGCGCCGGACACCGCGCAACGACAACCGCTGGATTCACGTTATTCGCGGCGAGAATAATCAAGGATCCATGCTTGCGGCCCGGATGAAATTCTACAACGAAGACGATACGATCCAAGAGAAAGTGGATTCCGAGGGGTTTGCCGAAGAGGTTGAGCGCAACAAACTCGACCGCGACCAGGAATCCCGCCGACTATTCTACGTGGCCGCTACCCGGGCCCGTGATCTCCTGATTTTCTCTTCCGAAAATCCCAACACCCGCAGCACTGAAAGTTGGCGCGCCTGGATCAACCAACATCTTCTGGCTTGCGACTTTAATCCCGAACTGGTTCGCTTGCGACCGTATAGCGAAATTGAAACCGCTTGGAAGGCATTGGGGACCAAGCCATTTGCTAACGCCCAGATATCCCCGGATCAACTGACGCAATGTCTTTCCCGACCCGAGCCCCGTTCGACTGGGGAACAGTATCGCTTTCCCGTCACCGCACTCCTACGGCCCATGCCGCAAATCAAACTCGCGTCCGTCAATGTCACCCCAAGAGCCATTGATAACCGCGACTCGACAGACGATACCTACCTTCTGGACGATCACGATGATTCACCCGCCTTTAGCAAGGCCCAACTGGGCACCTTGGCGCACCGAATTCTGGAAACCGTGGACTACCAGTCCAAACTTCCCTTGGCGCGACAAATTTCAGGAATCCCGGAATTGGAGGAACTACCCCCTGCCGACCGGAATGCCCTCATCACCGTCGTTACCGCTGCGGCCATTCATATCGCCAAACTTCTGCAGGCGGCATCGCCAGAGCACATCATCCGAGAAATGCCCTTCGTCGCCTGCTTCAATCATGATGGCGCACAGGTCATTGTGGACGGTAAGGTGGACTTGCTTTATTTCAAAGATGGCGCCTGGCATATTCTGGACTATAAATTCTCCTCCCATACCGCTGAGGAATTGGCTGACCGCTATGCCCTTCAACTCGCCGTCTACCGCGACGCCCTTTCCACACCCGACGCCCAAGGGCTTGGGCGCATTCCCCGTTTCGAGACCGACCTTTTAACCCCGGCTCCCTTTACTCTCACCCTGCTGGGCATCACTCCGACCGGTCTCTGCACCGAGGTTGACGTGACACATAGCGTCAAGGCCGATACCGCCACCCACCTAGTCACAGCCGCCAGGACGCTGAGCATACTCCCTCACCCTGCCCTTCTTGACAGAAGAGTCTGAGAAGGCTATTTGTTGGTTTAACCTCCATAACCAATTTATTCGCAATATTTTTTAGCCTCTACCACTCGGCCCCAATACCGTCGCCCATGCGGTTTCAATGACAGAATGGAGATGGGGATTTGCATAGGGCCATCTATTTGTTATCGTGACAGCTCGTGGTGAACTGTGAACCCGTTTTTACCGAAGCCAAAAAAAGAATCGCAAAATCCATTACAAATGGACTTCCTGTCCGCTATCCCTGAACCCCCAATACCCATGAAACCTATTGGCCCCAGTCCCGATGGTACTCCTCCTCTCCCGCTCTTGACTCAAGACGTCTTCGATGTGGATCCCTTCTTTAACCCGCTCCCTCCCGACAAGCGCCCCGAAGTGATCCCGGCTCCTCCCCCCCCTGATGTCTCCGTCCCAAACACAACGGCCGAAGAACGACTTCTGGACACGATCATCGGCACCCCTGAGGGACGGGCGAACAGCGAAAGTCCTACTATCCGCGAAGAACCGCTGAATCCGTTGCGTACTGAACTGGATGAGGCCATCGCCAATGCCCGGAAAGCCATTACGGCCCGCGACTTGGCGCGGCAGGATCTTGCGATCCTTAAAACCCGTTTCTCAGCCCTTGAAGAAGAACTAGCCGCCGCACGCCAAGAGGTTACCGGAGCCAACCAATCGCGATCCCAAACAGAAGCCCGCTTTGAGGACGCGGAACGACAGTGGACGGAAAAACTGGGCCACCTTCGCAGCATGCTGGATGATGTGGAAGAAATCCGGGATGAACTTTTTAAGAAACGGGTCCCAAAACTCCTGTTCGTTGGAACCCTTGTGGCGGGGATCACAGCCAGTGTCTTTGCCTATCTCATTGGGGCAGGCCATTCTATCACGCCTGACTCCGTTTCGGATAATCCTCCTCCCGCCTCGACCACAACCCGCACCCTGGTCGTTCCTGTTGCACCACCGGCCAAACCCATTGGAGCGAAGCCCCCCATGATTGTTCCCCCGCCTGTTCAGGCGGCGTTGACGCCGACGCACCCCGCCATCGAAAAATCTGCGGATTGGTCCGCTTTTAAAGGCGGTCGATGGACGGTCACCCCGTCAGGCAAGAATTGTACAGTGGTTTTTCATTACGGGATCTTTACACGTGGCGTCGAATTCTCAAACACGGCACGACAGGATTTGGGAAGCCTCGCCGCAGCACTCAAGGGAAAACCCATCCTTATCGACGTGGAGGGGCATACGGATCCCAGCAAAGCCAGCAAAACAAAGGCATACGGCCATAACAACCAGGCTGTTGGCCTAGCCAGGGCCAAGGTGGTTGCCCATTACCTGACCCAGCAGTGCGGGGTGCCAGCCGAGTTGATCACCACGTCATCCCTCGGTGAGACCAATCCTCCTTACCCGAACTCAACGGCGGAGAATCAGCAAAAAAACCGCACTGTGGTATTGAAGTTTACGGCGCGATAAGATCTATCAAGGATCAATCATGTAACGACAACTCTATCCTCATTTACGAGCGAGTAATCATTATGCCCATTTACGAATTCTACTGCCAGAAGTGCAATACGATCTACAACTTCTTATCGCGCACCATTCAGCCCGCCAAGCGGCCTCAGTGCCCCCAATGCAAACGAGTCACGCTGTCCAAGCAGATTTCCGTATTTGCCCACACCGGCAGGGCGAAGGAAGCCCCGGCAGAGGGGACGCCGGCCATGCCCATGGATGAATCCAAGATGGAACGGGCCATGGATGCCCTCGCCCGCGAGGCTGACGGCATGAGTGAGGAGGATCCCCGTCAGGCCGCCACCTTGATGCGCAAGTTCTCGGACATGACCGGCATGAAATTGGGTTCGGGCATGCAGGAGGCGTTGAATCGCCTTGAAGCCGGCGAAGATCCGGATTCCATTGAAGCGGAACTTGGCGACCGCCTGGAAAAAGAGGACCCGTTTATCTTGCCGGAAAAGGAAAAAACAAGCAGGAACAAGGCCCCCCCCATCCCGGCGCCACGGCGGGACGCTACCCTATACGAAATGTGACAACGCGGGAAGGGTTAGAACCACTTCGACTGCTCTCGCTCTTTGCGCACGAGTTCATCCTGCAGTTCCCGGGCGCGGGCATCCATGGATGAAGACCGTTCCGGACTCTTGAAGATCAACGATAAACTCTCATGTGCATCCCGAAGTTTGCCCATCCGGATCTGTGCTTCAGCGGCATTCAAGTACACCTCAAGCCATGCATATTCCCCCTTCTTTACCATCGCAAGCGCTTTTTGCATGTATTTCTCGGCCTCGGCAAGATTACCCGACCTCATATAGACAAGAGCCGCTGTGTCATAGATGGCAAAATCATCCCGATGGGTTTTGAGAAGCTCAGGCAGTGATTCCAGGGCTTCCGAAACAAACATCGGATCCTGTGCCAGTGTAAAAATCAGGTTATTGAGCACATTGACATCGGCGGGATACCGGATACGGGCGGCCTTGAGGATCTTGATGGCTCGAGAAACATTTCCTTCACGCCGGGCAGCCTCAGCCGCCAGCAGATAGGTTCGAGGAAGCGCCTGCTTTTGCCCCAGTTCCCGGGCCAAGGCATCTTCCAAAACTCCAAGCGCACGGTCGGTCTGGCCTTTCTGGAAATATACCTCTCCCAAACGTTCTGCCCAGATGCTCTCCTCCGGATATTGCGACGCCAGTCCCTCCAAAGCCCGTATGGTATCCGGATCCGCCTTGTTTGAACGGATCTTCAACCCAACAATGATCTTGTAAAACGGCCAGGGTTCGATGGCATGTTCGGCGCCAGCCCTGGCGCAGACGAGCGCCCATGCATTGTCTTTGATCTTCACCGCCGCCGTCACCCCCAGAACATCGGCGGCAAGCAGGCCCTGTCCATCCTTGATGGCTGAGCGGGCCGCCATGCAGGCCGCATTGGTATAGTTATTCCGCAACAAAAAGTCGCCTGCCCTAACCAGGTTGCCCGGCGCATAACGGTGTGCGCTTATCGCTTCCGATACCTCGCGATCCGCCCAGTCCGCCTTGGCCCCGGCTCGAACCTGTGTGACAAGATAGGCCAACCATATTTCACCATCGAGGGGCTGTGCCGCGAACGCTGTCGCCGCCGACTCCGCATCCTTCTTCAACAGGACGTCGATCCGACGGAGCAGGCCCGAGGACGGCATATAGTCGATCGCCTTTCTCGTGGCGATCGCCGCTTCATTGGTCCGTCCCTGACGCATCAGTAGAAGCGTGAGCTCGCTTAAAGCCAATGACTTTTCCCTCGCATCGCGCCCGATTTCCGTCCACTTTGACAGGTCAGAGGTGTCTCCGCGTCCCTTCGCCTCGTACCAAGCGGCTTTGTTCGCATTCAGTGCTTTGAGAAAGGGAGTTTGGCGGGGCTTGATCGCCTTTAGTTCGCGATCATAGTCGGCGTCTTGAATCCGACCACCTCGCCATTCAAGTGTCCATTCCGCCGGGATCAGCAACTCCGTTTGGCGTTTCGGGAGCGCCATGTCGTTCAAGTTTTCAACCAGGATCAGTTTCTGGCCCTCAAACACACGTCCGGTATCAAGCAGCAACTTGGCCCGGAGGACGGCATGGGGCGTGTTCTTCATATTGTTCGCGACAAATAGAGCCTCCTCACTGAACCCGAAGAAACTCCACATCCCGACCATGGCCAACGCCCATTCTTCCGATTCGGGGTAGTCATGCCGGGCCTCCTCCATGCAGCCCATGGCATAGGAGCCCAGGTCGAGCGACATCGCCGCGTTCGACAGATCCAGCCAAACGGTCAGCGAAGGATGCGGGTCGGTCCGGACAAATTCCGACAGGGTCTCATAGCACATTTCCCAATCACCCTGTTCCTTGTACAAATCGGCATGGGCCAAAAGAAAACTCGAGTGCTGACGCCTCCGTTGATCTTCAAATTGTCTTAGTTTTGCATGGGCCTCATCCCAGCGCCCCAGTTCGCCCAGCACACGCCCCCAAAGAAGTTGCAGCCGGAAATCAAGGGCATCCTTCTCTTCCATTTTGCGAAGCGCCGCCAGGCAGAGAAC
Source organism: bacterium (assembly GCA_037132275.1). Lineage (GTDB taxonomy): Bacteria > Verrucomicrobiota > Kiritimatiellia > CAIKKV01 > CAITUY01 > JAABPW01. The sequence goes on along the minus strand of JBAXPK010000019.1, from coordinate 15,206 downwards.
GAGTTTGCGCTGATAGCTCTCGCGAGTGATAATGCCCCCGAGCTCATCCGCCATCGGAATATGCGCCCAAAGTTCCTTCCACGGTGAAAGGCCGGAAGCAAACTGGTAGAATGGTTTGATGTCAATCGCCGTCTCGCCAAACCCGCCCAACCCGATCATCTCATGATGGAACCGGAACCATTTCCGGCCATATTCCGCCGGCGCAATGAGCAACATCGGGTCATCCGGAGCCACCGTGGCCAGGCGGGTATACGCAAGCCAACCGATGTCGGGCCGTCCAATTGAAAACGCGCCATCCATGGCCAGTGTGAGATCAACGGGCTTCAACGTCTTGAGATTTGTCATGAAGAGGGATTCAAACAGGTTCTGCCATTCCGGATCGGGGCGGTCGCGCATGATTCGGATGACGGGATTGAGAAACAGCATGTTAAGCTCACGCCCCTTCATGGCCCTCCGCAAGACGTTCGCGGCGCCAGTGACATCATTCGCCCGGAGTCTTGCCTCGACAGCAATAATTCCCTGAATCACGGTCGCATAGGGCAAATCAGAATCCGAGAGGCGAATCGAGTCCCACAAGTCGCGCGCCGCCATATAGGGGAACAGGCCCCGGATACGTTCCTGAGTCCCCACTCCCTTCGCGGCCACAACGACATACGCACCGACTTCGGACGGTTTGTCCAGCGACGCCTTGAACTCCGCCAGCACCATAGCCACCCCAGGCAGGTTCCGTGATTCCGGCGGGAACAGGGCGACCACCTCAGTCACCTCGGAAAGTCGCTTAAGTTCCATCAGAGCGCGGGCCTCAAGCACCCGTTCCTCCAAACTGCGAGCCTTGACCGGTTTGCGCCGGATGATGCGCAAGCCTTCCTCCTGCTTGCCCCGGATGATCTTGATTCGCGCCAGGTCAAGTAATAGGTCGTCATCATCAGGCCTCAATGCGAGCGCCGCCTGAACTGCCCGTTGGGCGTTCTCCAGATCGAATGTGGCCAATCCCCTGGCCACTCCCCGGATCATCTCCGCGCGATGGCTCGGTTTCAGGCGGGCGGTAAACCCCAAAATCATCACCACCAGGATCACGGCGGTGGCCATGTGCTTCCACCACGTAAAAACAAATCGCCAGAAGGCGGGCCAGCGACGTTGTTTGTCCTCCGGCTCGCCGATATCATCATTCATCACCGTCAACATCTCGCGTCTCTGACGGGAAGCCATCCATTGACGCAGCAGAACGGCATCCAGATGAATAAGGCCTACCGCCAGCAAGAGGAATATCCCCATGGTGTCATGCAGGACCTGATCATTCCAGCCAGGCGGCTTCTCTTTGCCAAGCCAGACCATCCCGGAAATGCGTATGACGTTCAAAAGCAGAACCTGAATCATGCCTACCCCGAGGAGACCCACCAATGCCAAACCCCGGAAACGCATCAGAAGACCGACGCCCAACCCGCAGAACATAACCGTAATGCCTGTCTTCATCCCGCTGCAGGATTCCGGCACGCCGAATTCCCGCGCCCCGATCCTCAATACAAGACCATCGCCCCAGACCCGGACATTGACCGCTTGCAACAACCCCTCGCTCAGCTTGACAGACAACCCCTGCATTCCCAGTTGGATGGGACCAAAGATCTGACTGGGGAGCGGATGGATCCAATACACAAGGAAAAGGGCCAGAATCAGATCTTTTGCATATCGCCTGGGTAGAGCCCAAGCAAGGGCGGCATACAGCACCAGAAGAACTCCAAGCCACTCCACCTGATGGACGGGAATGATCATCCCCACAATCGCCATAAACGTCCCTGCGGCTCCGATGAGTCCCAATGCCCAGCCAGGCAGCTTGAATCCCTCCGCATCGAGCTTGGGTCTGAAAATCAAAATCAAGGCAAAGAGGGATCCGAGGAAAAAAGACAGAACGCCGTTTTGGCCAGCCGCCAAGCGGGAAAGATTCGCCCAAATCCATGCCAGAACGAGAACTGCTACTGAAAAAAGCACGGCCTGATGCGACAGGGGCATCGTTTTCCGGTTAAAAGTCATAATAGTATCCGATTGTCATCCCAACTGTATCCCGAGTGCCCGCCAACTCGGCATTGCTGCTGAGCCGCTCCAAATGCTCCGCATAGGTATAGAGTTTCAGCCGGTCGGTCAAAGTTTTGACCAATCCCACCGTGGTGGCCCAGGTATCATAGTCACTACTGAGGAAGAGATCGCCCCCCGCTACGGCATCCGGGGGAGGGGCATCATTCATTCGAGCAACATAGGCGGTGGTTATCGTCGCCGACAGGCTATGCGTCAGGGACCGTGCCACGGAAAGCTGGTTGGCCCAATCCGAATAGCCCCCCGCTCTGGCAAGTTGCGGGGTGACTACTTCATAAGCCGTCGAAAACCCGATGGACCAAGTCTCGGGATTGGCCCACTGAATATGATAACGGATAGAGTCTGCCAGTTCGGCTCCCGCCTGAAACCCGGCACGTTGACTCCGGGAGTACCCCAGACTGTGACTCAGAAAGTCCGTCAACCGGGTCTGCACCCCCACTCCGCCAATCACCGCGCCCGAGACGCCGTTCGTCTCATACCCGGCCCCGGCGGTGGCTCCTGTCCCGCCCGCATTCCGCATCTGGTCAATACTGTATCCAAGGGACGCATTGACGGTGGTATCATCGGAAAGAGCACGATCCAGGAAAACCACATAATCCTGCTGAAACTGGGATCCGCGCTGATTTAAATAATCCCGCCAGTTGTAATCCGCGCGACACCCGACGGCCGTCAGGGGATTCAATTCCTCCCGGTATTCCAACCCGTGGTGATAAATCACGCTCCGACTGATATCATAACCGTTGCCTTGCGGGATGGTATCTGTCCGGCTGACGGAATACCCCAGAGCTTTATCCGGCGCCATCTGCCAGTCAAAGTCCACCCCCAACTGGTTCTGAAAAACCGGGTAACGTTGCCCGCTTAAAGTATCGGCATACCCCCGTGAATCCACATAATCCACACGGTACGACGGCCGTTCGAAAAAGCGTCCCCGAACGTAGGGAGTGAGTTCAAAATCGGTTGAAAAGTTAGCGAAGAAGCCTCTTGATTGGCTACCTGAGTAAGCCCCCATATCGCGTCCATTAAATGTCCCTCCACTCCAATCAGCGGAAGCGCCTGCCGTAAAGGATCCCATTTGGGCGGTAATACTGGGATCCATATCAAAACTGTCGTCTTCAGTTCCATTCGGAAAATAGTGATAGGCAAGCGAGAAAGAAATATTCACCCCCATATACTTGCTGATCAACAGGTAATTATTGGCGGTCAACTGCGAGACCATGGGAAAATCAGTGCCATCCTTTTTTACTCGCCCATAGGTGTTCGGCTGACTCGAGGAAGAGGCACTTCCTTTCCCATGACTCGCGTACAGGTAATCCATCCCGGCGCCACTGCTCCTGATATTCCGGATCCCCACCGACTGAGAAAAGGCGAGGTCGGAAGAAAACGGTCCAATCAGGATGTTGGCGTTGTCTGGAGCGTTTTCGAGTTGATAGGCATCCCACCGCGTCGTCTGGGCCGACAATGACATCGCGCCCAAGCCAAGAAAGACCAATAAAACTAATGCAATTCGTTGACTATTGATCATAGTACAGGGCCCCCATTACACTGGTCACTATTTGTACGACCCCCGTAGCGCATAGGCAAGGAAAATACCTGTAAAATCAGCGTTTGAATACACCAAATAACCGACATCTTGTCCTGCGGCCGGACATTTTGTCAGCTCGCCAGTCAAGCAAGAACCCTGGGATCTCAATATTCCAGCATTATTCACAACCACACAGCCATACCCCAACGCTATTTCCCCTCTTGGCACACCCCCTGCTATTTCCCCTTGCTGATTGATATGTTGGAGAAACTGATGACTGAGACAAAGGAACAATCCCGGACGCCGCGCCTCCTGATGATGGCGGTCATACTCCTTTGCATCGTGATGCTGCTCCAACTCGGGCTTTTCCTTCAGCGTCACCTCAACAAATCCTCTGAGGCGAACCGCTTACAGGCCTCAAGCCCCGGCTGGAGCCAGACCGATGAAATTGAATCCATGCATGCTCATATCAACCGCCTCTTTGATCAGGCGTTCTGCGCCCCCTTTCCTTCTCAACCGCCTGTCGCCGAGTCGAATCCCCCTTTCGACGGCGGCAGCGCGGTTCCTTACGATGATTCTTTTTTGCAGATGCGCAGGATGCAACGCCAGATTGATGCCCTATTTACTCACGCCTTGAATGATGCGGAGACTTTTAACACCGGTTTTGATGAAGGATGGGCCCGGCTTCAAATCACACCCGGATTCAGGATTCAGGACGATGAGGACGCCTATGTGATCTCGGTCAGTCTGCCCGGTGTTGAAAAATCCGGGATTCACATAGGTCTAAACGGTTCTGTTTTGACCCTTGTTGCGGAACAGGCATCCCGCCAAACAGAAACAAACGTCACAAATATATCCCTTCAAACCCGCCTCACGAACTGTCGTTTTGAGCGGCGCCTCCTTTTACCGGGGGCCACAACCAATCCCGGTAAGATTCAGGCGTCGTTCACCAACGGCCTGTTAAGGGTATTGGTTCCCAAAAACGATTCCTCCACTCCGTCAGAACAGCCAATTAACATTCATTAATCGTGGTAGCCCAGGAGAACATAACATGTTGGAAATAAACGCCACTACCATGGCCACCGTCAAAGCCATGAACAGCCGATTAAGCCCTTTGATTTATCTTTTGGTTCATTCAACGCAGAATCCCTTACACTAGGCGCAACCGATATGTTAAAAGATAAACCGAAACCGACTGAAGACAGGAAACACGACGAAGATACAACAAGAAACCCGCTTAAACCCGGAGAGACACCATGAGCACCGATATCGCCGCCACCACCCACACTATCAATGAGCAGAAGGCCCTTATTGAAGCCGTCCGACAGGAAGTCAACAAGGTGCTGGTCGGGCAGGAACGTCTGCTGGATCGCATGTTGATCGCCCTCATTTCAAACGGCCATCTCCTCATCGAGGGGGTTCCCGGCCTGGCCAAAACCACCGCCGTCAAAACCATGGCGCAGGCGCTCGGCCTGAAATTCCAACGCATTAGTTTCACGCCCGACTTGTTGCCTGCCGACGTCATAGGCACCATGGTATTCAATCCGCGTGAAGGCACGTTCAGCCCGCGGCTTGGCCCCATCTTCACTAACCTCCTACTGGCCGATGAAATCAACCGCGCCCCCGCCAAGGTTCAATCCGCCCTTCTGGAGGCCATGCAGGAACACCAGGTCACCATCGGCGATAAAACCTATCCCCTGCCTGAGCCGTTCATGGTCATGGCTACCCAGAATCCTCTGGAACAGGAAGGCACCTACCCGTTACCCGAAGCCCAGATCGACCGCTTCATGCTCAAATGCCGCGTGGATTATCCTTCCAAAGACGACGAACGCCGCATCATGAACCGATTCACCCGCAAGGCGGATATCAAGATCAACACGGTCATGTCCGCCGAACAGATTCTCGCCATGCGCGACATTCTGGATCAAGTGTACTGCGACGAGAAAGTGGCCGATTACATCCTCGACATCGTTTTCGCCACCCGCAAACCGGCCGATTACAAACTCGATATCGGGCACCACATCCAGTACGGCGGATCACCCCGCGCCAGCCTGTACTTGAATATCGCCGCCCGCGCCAATGCCCTGCTCCATGGGCGCGCCTATGCCACCCCCCAGGACATCAAGGAAATCGCCTATGACGTCCTGCGCCATCGCCTTATCCTGACCTACGAAGCCGAGGCAGAAAACCTGAAGAGCGAAGATATCATCGCCAAAATCCTGAATGAAATCCCCGTACCCTGATCTGAAATCTGAAATTTGAGATCTGGGATATAAGACCCATGGCCATCAACGTCAAAGAATTGATGAAGCAGGTTGGCAGGATCCGCGTGGTCACCAACCGGCTTGTGGATGAACATCTCTCCGGCGAATACCATTCGGTTTTCAAGGGTCAGGGAATCGAATTTGACGAGGTGCGGGAATATGTTCCGGGCGATGACATCCGCTCCATTGACTGGAATGTCACCGCCCGCATGGGCGCCCCCTTCATCAAGCGCTACTGCGAGGAACGCGAACTCACGATCCTGTTCCTCGTGGATGTCTCGGGGTCACAGTCTTTCGGTTCCGTCCAACGTGCCAAGGCGGAACTGGCCGCCGAAGTCACCTGCCTGTTCGCCCTGTCCGCTATAAAGAACCAGGACAAGGTGGGTCTGATCCTGTTTAGCGACCGGATTGAAACCTCCATCCCGCCCCGCAAGGGCCGGACGGCCGCCATGCGGCTTGTCCGCGAGGTACTCGCCGCCGAGGAAACGCGGCGGGGCACCAACCTCGCGGGAGCACTCCGATTCCTGAACCAGATCCAGAAACGGCGGGCGGTGGTGTTCATCATATCGGACTTCATGGATAACAACTTTGAGCACGAATTGCGGGTCACCGGACGGCGGCACGATGTCGTTTGCGTCAACATTTCCGACCCACGCGAAGCGGAACTGCCTGATGTGGGCCTGGTTGAAATCCAGGATCCGGAAACGGGCGCACTGGATCTGCTCGACACCTCCTCCCCGCATCTGCGTGCGGCCTTCCGCGAACGGGCGGTGCAGGATGCCGATTTGCTTAAAAGAATGTTCCGGAAAAATAAGATCGACGCGTTGCATCTCTCAACGGAACGTCCTTTCATCGAGGATATCCATAAGCTTTTCCGGCAACGCCAGATCAGGGCGGCACGAGGATAATCATGCATCGCAAACCATCAAATCTGCTGGTTCTTTCACTGCTCGCGCTCACCAGCTATGCGGCACCCCCTGAAACCCCTTCCTCCAAACCACTTGTCTCGGACAATTCCCTCGGCCCGGTGTCGATCACTCTCACGTTCGATCCGCCTGTTGTCCGACTCGATCACGATACGCTTCTGACCGTCCGGATCGCTTCGCCGTCCAATGTGACGGTCAAGCTTCCACCCCTGGAAACCCGCGTGAAGGGCTTCACCGTCTCGGGTAATTTTGACGGCCCGCCCACGACCAGCGTAGGCAAGTCTATCCGGACCCGGAACTTCCGCCTCACACCACTAATATCAAATGAATACCGGATTGCGCCTATGGCCGTACAATGGAGGGACCCCGACACCGGGGCGGAGCGTTGGTTCCCGACAAAACCGGTTGTGTTGAATTCTGAAATGCTTCTCAAAGAGGCGCCCGGCAGGGACATTGTTGCCGCACACGGCCCGGTCTGGATCTATCCGGGGCTCAAGGGTTTTCTCGGTTATATCATGGCGGCGTTAGGCTTGGCGGCGCTAGGCTATTTTGCCTGGAAGCTATTCAGAAAAGTGCGCCGTGCCGTCAAACTCCGCCGCATGTCGCCCCGGGAACGGGCCCTCTTCGAACTGTCCGAGTTGATGGCCAGAGACCTCATTGGCCACCACCGCGTCAAGGATTTTTACTTTGAACTCACCTTGATCGTAAGAACCTACATTGAGCGGGCTCACGCCATTCGAGCGCCCGAGCAAACCACCGAGGAATTCCTGGCTGCTGTCAGCCATGACGTCCGGTTTTCCCGTGATGTTGTGAAGCGCTTGCGCGAGTTCATGCAAGCCGCCGATCTCGTAAAATACGCCGGATTCCAACCCGATCCATCATCTGTGGATGCCGCCACATCAACCGCCCGAAACTACATTGAAACCGATTCTGATCAATCTCACATCTCATAAATGACCATGTATCTCGGAAGTCCTTATTACCTGCTATTGTTTCTGCCACTCGGCGTGGCTGTCTGGTTTGTCACCCGGCGCCGGATCCGGCAGGCGCTTCTTTTCTCGGCTTTTCAGCGCTTGCCGACCAACCGGGCGACATGGCGAACCCGTCTCCAACCCATTGCCCCGTTGTTGATACTCGCCAGTCTGGCCTTGCTGGTAATCGCCCTGTCCCGCCCCCAGACTCTCTTTTCACGAACCCTGCGAAAATCAGACGCCATTGCCATTCAAATGGTGGTGGACTGTTCCGGTTCCATGCAGGCGCTTGACTTCGCAACACCTGACAAACAACGCACCCGCCTTGATGTCGTCAAGGAGACGTTCGGCAAATTCGTTGAGCAACGTCCCGGCGACCTCATCGGCCTGATTACCTTCGGGGGGTTTGCCTCCAGCCGGGTTCCCCTTACCCTTGATCACGAGGCGCTTCTGCATAGCCTTCAAGGCGTCGAGACTGCCCGTGAACAGTTCAGCAAAGACGGGCAACTCCTAAACCAGGAGGAAATGCTGACCGCGATCGGGGACGCCCTGGCCACCGGTTGCACCCGGTTGGAAGATGCGGGTGTCAAATCCCGGATCATGGTGTTGCTTTCGGACGGGGAATCCAACACCGGCATTATCAAACCTGACGAGGCGGCCAAGGCGGCCAAAGCCATGGGTATCAAAATATACTCCATTGGGATTGGCACCACCGGTCGCGCCCCCTTCCTGGGCCGCGACATGTTCGGGCGCCAGGCTATCGGGTATGCCGAGGTCAAACTGGACGAAGATCAGCTTCGCAGCATCGCCACGGCAACGCAGGGCAAATATTTCAACGTAACGGACGCCAAGGGATTAGCCCAAACCATGGACACTATCAGTAAACTTGAAAAAACAACGATCAACACTGAGCTCTTCAACAAGTACGACGAACATTTCCTAATCTTTCTGATTCCCGGACTGGTGTTGTTGATCGTCGGCGCCGTCCTCAATGCCTGGCTCGGGAAGAACATCCTATGAACCTCCAATTTCAATATCCCACTATCCTTTTCCTCCTCTGGATCGTCCCCATCATGGGTGTGGCCTGGCATGTCCTCGCCGGACGGCGCTCTGCCGGTCAGTCGCTGGTGTCGCCGGTTATGGCCGCCAAACTCGCCCCACCGCCGACACCAGTCCGCCGCCTCTGGCAGTTGTCGTTGTTCATGGCAGGTCTTGTGTTGGCATTAATCGCCGCCGCCCGCCCCCAATGGGGCATGAGGGAAGAAACGACGTATCAGCGCGGCCGCGACTTGCTGGTGGTTCTCGACGTGTCACGCTCCATGCTGGCCCGCGACGTCCATCCCAGCCGCCTGGGCCGGGCCAAGGTGGATCTGCTTGACCTGATCAATGAACTTCGTGGCGACCGGGTCGGGCTGCTCGCCTTCCGTGGGCGGCCCATCCTCCTCTGCCCCCTGACAACCGATTACGGGTTCCTCGCCCAGACCCTGGAAGGCGCCGGGGTGGATTCGGCGCCCGCCGGCGAAACCGATATCGGGGACGCCATTCTGGAGGCCTTGCAGAACTTCCAGGACGATGAGGGCGCCCACAAGGCGCTCGTCCTTATCTCCGACGGGGATGACCTTGCCGGCAAGACCTCCGAGGCGATCAGTAAAGCCAAGGAAAAGGGCGTGGCTATTTTCACCGTCGGGTTCGGCAGCAGCGAAGGCGCCGCCATTCCCTCCGCGACCAACAAAAAAGAAATGATGACCTACCAGGGAGTGGAGGTAAAATCGAAATTGAACAACGCCCTCCTGCGCGAGATCGCCGAAGACACGGGCGGCGCCTATGTCCCTGTCGGGCTGGCCAACGTCAAACTTGGCGACCTCTACCGCAACCACCTGAGCCGGATTGCGGCACGTGACCTTGAAGAATCATCCCAGCGCCGATATATCGAGCGCTACCAACTCTTTCTTTTCCCTGCCGTCCTGCTTTTTCTCGCCATGGCCTTCTTGAGCCGCGGCCAGATCGTCTCACGTCTCACGCCACCACCCCTTTCTTCAACACCTCCATCCAGAATTCCAGCAGTGGGCGCCAAGCTTGCCTGCATGACACTCATCCCGCTGCTCGCCGCCACGCTTCCCCTTCGTGCCGAAACCAACTCGTTTGACGCTCCCCAAACCGTGACCAACACGGAAGCGACTATCCCGCCCGGCCGCGAAGGCGCCCGTCTGGGACAACGGCTTTACCTGACAGGGCACTACGAGGAAGCAGCCGCGGCTTTTCAATCCGCGGCAAAAACCGCCGCACGGGCCAATCGCGATGATTATCAGTACAACGCCGGATGCGCCTTGCTCAAGGCCGGGAAAACAGATGATGCGGCAGACCTCTTTCGCGGTCTGACAGGTTTGGAAGGGAGCCTGGGGACAGACGCCGCTTATAATCTCGGCTGTTCCCTTTTTAAGACCGGCTCCGCCCCCCTCGTTGACAATGCGTCCACCCCACCCGATCCCGCCGTGGCAGATCACCGCGTTCAGGCGCTCAAACAAGCCGGAACAGCTTTCCAAAACGCTCTGCGCCAGCAACCTGACAATGCCGACAACCGGAAGAATCTGGCGGTCGTGGCAGGAATGACTGAAGAGGTTGAAGAACAGGCAAAAATCATCCGGCTCATGGCCGAACACGGCCAGACCCCACCGGGCGCACTTGCCGACCTGATGCTGCTCCAGCAACGCAAACTGATCCAAGATATCCCGGCGGCCTTCACCAACACGACGCCCCTCCTGATTGACTCCCTGGAAGCCCTTGCAACCGAACAGGATCAGGCCGCCGACTTTATGATCCCTCTTAAGGGCAAACTTCTCCAGGCCATGTCACAATCCCAATCCTCCGGGAATAATACCAATGCCCCGCAGCAGATGGCTCAGATCAACGCCTTCGCGGAATCCATCCGGGATACCATGTCCGGTGTTGCAACCTCCCTTCGCAACCTGGACCGCTCATCCTATGCCCCCGCCGTCAGGGCCGAAGCCTCTGTGTACACCTTGTGGAAAGGTATCGCCGGCTATCCCCAACTCCTCCGCGAGGATATCCAGCGGCAGACAAATGCCATCACATTGACCATCCCGAATCAAAATAATCCGCCCGCTGATGTCCGGAAGGCCATCCACGTCCAACAGGCGGAAGCGCTCGACCTGACCGGTCTTTTCAAAAAGCGTTTTGAGCAGGAGGTTCCACCCGAGGGAATCAGCAGACCCGTCCAGCAGGTGTCCACTAACAAGGACTCAGGCACCAATGCCATGGAACAGATCCTGTCCCCTGAGAATCGGAAAAAAATTCTCGACCTGGCGGGACAAGCCGTAACACTCCAAACCTTCGCAGGAGAAACTGACGCCACCCCTCTGAATGATTCTCTCGCCCATCAGCACAAGGCTTATGCCATATTAAAGGAGATTGAAACGCTCCTCCCTAAAGAAAAACAGCCGCAGGATAATCAGTCGCAGCAACAGGAAAAGCAGGAACAGCAAAAACCGCAGGCGCAGAAGCAGGAGCAACAGAAGGAACAGAAACCACAGCAAAAGCAGGAGCAGAATAAAGACCAGATGTCCCAGGAAGACCTGAAGCGCCTGCTGAACAAGGCCAAACAGCGCGAAAAGGAACACGAACAGGAAAAACGAAACCGCGATTCCACCATCCCGTTGTCGCCCACAGAAAGAGACTGGTAAGGCGCATGAGGCCGTTGCTCCTTATTTTCTCCCTCCTGTTGACCACGGCCATCGCCGCTGTCGCCGACCCGTCACTTTCTGTAAATGTTAATCGTGACCGCCTCTATCTCGGGGAATCGCTCCTGATGGAGGTCAAGGTTGATGGCGCCGATAATCCCGGGGTGCCGGATCTCGCCGCCATCCGAAACTGCACTATCGAACCGCTGGGCAGCCAATCCGCCAGCCGGTTCACGGTGGTCATTGTGAATGGTCAGATGCGTAAGGAGGGATTCTCCGGACGCATCTTTTCCTATAAATTGACTCCCACCTCAGAGGGCGAACTCATAACGGGCCCCATCACCGCTGTGGTAAACGGGACTTCAATCGCGACCACAGGTCCCACTGTTACCGTGACCGGCATTACCCGGCAGAATGTCGTTGTCGCCACTGTCACCGCTTCCCAAGACACCGTTCTGGTGGATGAACCTTTCTCCATTCTGGTGAAAATCAAAATCATGTGCCTGGCCCCGCCTTTCCAGGATACTGATCCCATGTTCCCCGCCGATCCGCCCCACGTTGAGGCGGAGTTTCTGAAAGGGGGAAACACTGATGGCCTTAAGGGCCCTGACTTTACGAAACTGCTTTCCGAACATCTTGCCCAACAGAATCAACCCGGATTTACCCTGAATAACTTCACCGTGCAGGGCAATCCTTTTGATTTCAACCAGATGTTCAATCCGCAGGGAGTCCCGGCCCGTTTCAAATTTGACCGCGTGAAGGCAAGTGAGAATGGCCACACTTACTGGGAATACGCCCTCGTCATCCCTTATTCCCCCCTAACGGAAGGCTCCTATACGTTTGGTCCTCTCCTTTTCAAAGGAACAATTCCCCTTGAAGTCAAGGCCGACGGCTCGGCAAACAGCCGCCCTATTTTTGCCGTGGGTCCGGCCGCCATGGTGCGGGTGATTCCGCCACCGGAGGAGAACCGGCCGGCTTCATACATCGGCGCGATTGGCAGCAATCTTGTCGCGGAGGCTTCTCTGGATGCCCAGACCTGCAACGTCGGCGACCCGCTCAAACTCACGCTCACCATTTCCGGAGCCATCCAGATGCGAAATATCACCCCACCCAAATTGAGTCTCCAATCCAGCCTGCTGGACCGTTTTGAAATCTACGATGACACCGTTCAGACGGTGAAACAAGAAGGCCAACGACAATACACCTATACTCTGCGCCCGCGCGAGGCCGGCTCTTTCGAACTGCCGCCCATTGAGGTTTCGTATTATGACGCTATCACCCGTCAATACCGGACAGCCAAAACGTTACCAATCCCCCTGAAAGTCAGGAGAGTCACGGAGATCACGGCATCACAAATCATTGGTGGCTCCACCAACCCGGTCGCGAGACTTCATCGCGAGGAGGAGGCGGCCATGCGTCCGGCAGGCATCCGCGTGGGATCAGCCGGTGCTGAGCAAGTCTCCCTTATCGGGAATCCCGCGACCCTGGCGCTCTTTGCCGGCACCGGTCCCGCCCTCTTTATCATCGGCATGATGGGGGTATTGATCCGGAAACATATGCCGTCCGTCAAACAAGCCCAACGCCAACGCCGGGCATTCTCCCGAGCCAGCGCCGGCCTGATGTCCATCGCATCCGAAGGCAGGCCAGAAACCCTGCACCCCGCCATTTGCTCCCTTCTGCGCCAATACCTGGCGGATCGCTTTGCCATTCAAGCTGGAGCCCTGACGCCCGCCGAAGCACAAACGATGCTGGGCTCCCGGGGTATTCCCTATGACCTTGCGAAGCGATTTTCCGCGATCATGCAGTATCATTTTGACGCGTCCTTCGGCACCGGAGTCGCCGCGGCCGATACCCAGGAATTGCTATCCATGCTGGCAGGGATTGAATCCTACCTGACCACCCGAAAGCGATCCCGCCTCTCCCGGGCGCCTCTCGTTGTCTTGCTCTGCGGCGTCTGTGCCTTCGAGGCTTCCGCGGCCACCTCGGCTGAGCGCACCTTCATCTGGACCGAAGCTCTCACAGGGTTCAGCACCGCACAAACCGAAAAAGAGTTCCTGTCAACCGCAGCGACCTGCCAAAAATTAGTGGATCTGGGCGTCAAAAATGCCGACCTTTTCTACAATCAGGGAACCGCCCTATTACTTGCCGGCAAACCAACCGACGCCGTAGCCGTGCTGTTGCGCGCCGAACGATATGGGGGGAGTTCGGTCGATATAACTCGCAACCTGGCCATCGCCGAGGCCCGGAAACAAGGACTAAAAACACCCGTCGCCTCGTGGTTACGGTTGGTGCTCTTCTGGCATTACGGGCTCTCCTGCGCAACCCGGACCCTCATTACAGCCATGGCCTTCAGCCTCCTCTGGCTGGCTGGGGCCATGGGCTGGCTCGGACTTCAACGCACCGGAAAAGTCATGAGGATCGCCGCCGCGACCGCCTTTATCCTTTTCGGATCCAGCGTCCTAGCCACGCTCCAACAGGAAAGCCAGGCCACGCGGCCACTCTCGCTGATGCGTCCTCCGTGATTAATGCGCGAGCAGATCGTTATACAGGTTGATCGTTTGGTTCGCCATTTTCGGGAATGAGAAACACGCCATGACGCGTTCTTTCGAAGCCTGCCCATGGCGTTGACAGAGGCGCTTATCAAGAATGTAACGTTTGATGGCTTCCGCCAGAGCGCCCGGATCTCCCGGCGGCACGATCGCACCGGTCCGCCCCTCCTCCACCAGTTCCACCATTCCGCCAACGGCGGACACAATGGGCGGTACTCCCATACACATGGCCTCGAGCACCGCCTTGCAAAGCCCCTCATTCTTGAGCGTCGGCATCACAAACAAATCGCAGGCGCCAATCAAATCCGGCGCATCCATGCGGAATCCAGTAAGATGAACACGTTCTCGAAAGCATGGATCCTTAAAAAGGCGTTGAACTTCAGTGTCAGCATTCTGCCCGACCAGCATCAAATGAACGGGAAACTCAGGCGCGAGGCGTCGAACAGCCTCGATCAAGATTGGCACCCCTTTGATAGGCCGGATTTTGGCGGTGCACCCAATCACAAAGGCGTCTTCCGGAATGCCGAATTGGCAGAGCGCCTGCCTGGGTGCGGCGGTAAACCAGACAGGGTCATGGCCACGGTAAATTTGTACAAGCCGTTTTTCCGGGATCCCCCGGGACTGCAGATAGGTCATAATCGCCTTCGAAATGCAGACAATACGATCCACCGTCGGATTCATTACAGCCAGGTAGGCGGAGGGATCCCGCCAGTTTAAGTGCCCCATGGTGCCACAAACGCCAATGGTCTTGACCGGCAATCCTACCGAGGCGATCAGTCCATTGGACAACGCCCGCCCGTTGAAGGCGTGGAGGATATCGTGCTTGCCTGTCTTCAGGATGGATCGAATGAAGCGGATGGCAGCAGGGTCAATCCGGGCCTTCATCTTGAGATGGGTCATCGGGAATCCCATTTCCTTCAGAGGATCAAAATAGGGGGAGGTCGTGTCACACATCAGGGTGACATCAATCCCCCTGGCGGCCAACTCCGGGAAGAGGTGGGCTTCAGGTCCTTCACCGACTCCTGCTACAAGTAATATTTTCATGACGGCGCAGCCCTGTACAACGAGGGCCGCATGATCTTCCCGAGAGTGCCCGGCGTCAAGGTCAAAAGCCACCAAAAGCCGACTTTACACTTGTTTCGCACTATGCCCTCCCGTAGCATCCCTTTTTCTTTCACAGGTTATGGA
>JBAXPK010000018.1:0-45906 GCA_037132275.1 bacterium | reverse complement strand
GTAGCCCGCAGGCGGCCAGGATGAAGATGATGGCCCCACCCAGAATCACGACATGCGATCCGGAGATTGCGAATACATGGAGCGTGCCCGTATTGGCGAAGGCCTGATAGAGATCGCGGGGGATTTTGCTGTAGTAACCGAGCAGGATGGAGTTGAGGATGCACGTTTGTTCAGGGCGGTCGGTAATGCCGACTGATAGAAGTTTTCCGGTCCAAGCCCGCCCGCGCAGGCATTGCCCGATCAGGGCGTTGCCTTCTCCCGCCGCGAGTCGCCGGGCTTTCCTGCCGGCGCCTGAAAAAAAGAGTCCGCCCGGCTTCCCCTTAAACCAGCCTTGCTTGAAGATCGGCTGGGCCAGGTAGCCCGAGAATGACCAGCGTTCACCATAGGAGGGGATGCGGTCGCCGGGGCCGGTAAACAGGCGGACACGAACTGTGCCGGTGACGTCCTGCCAACCATTTGTCCAGCCGGCCCGCGCTTGTTCGGCAGCCAGCGGAAATTTCCAGGTCGATTTTCCGTTCCGGGTGGCGGTGCAAACCGGCTCGTCGGTGATCAGTCCTGTGAGTCCGGCGCCGGCGGGGAGTTTGATAAGAGCGGGGATGCTGCGTTCTGATTCGCCGGTGTTAGGGGTTGCATTCGCCCAGCCAATGCTGAGGACGGTCGCGAAAATAGGCAGTGATGATGTTCTGCGCGCCAGGAATGCCAACACCAGGCCGCCGGCGGAGAGCGATAAAAGCACCACTTGGGAAATGGGGAATGCCAGCCCGAGTCCCGTGCCGGTGACAAAGACGATGGCTAAGCCCGTCAAGGGGCGGCGTGGGAGCGGGATAATGGCGCTTCTCCTGTTTCGTCGTTCAGCAACAGGAGTGTAGTGTGGGGATTTAGAAATTTAATATCAATACTAATTAATATATAATCAATAACACCATCGCACGTCGATAATGGGTAGGGCATTCGCGTCGTCGAGCGCCGCAGATCACGCGGCGGCGTGCGACGACGCGCCCGCCCTACCTTGAAGGCTTGAAGGTCCAATTGATCTGGCGGTCGGCGGTGAAGACGTAGTTGGTGACAATCAAGTCTTTGTAACCGGGCAATGATAACTGGAAACGGTGAGGTCCGACCGGGATCGGGAGGGAGCAGGGTGTAAAGGTGTTCGGGACGGCGATGTCGTCAATCAACACGGCGGCGCGCGGGGGCGTGGATTTGACGGTCAGGGTGATGGTGCGCGCGGCCGACTTGGGCCGGGGGCTGGTGGCACCCGGCCGGGCATTAAGGGTGTCGGCCACGTTCTGGCCCGGGATAGCAATTTGAAATTCAAAACCAACGGGACAGGATCCTTTTTCAGGATTGGGAGTGCGTGCGGTGAGTCGGAACCCATTTGCCGCCTTGGGCCACTCCATCACGGTCACACCGCCATAATCGGTAATCCGTTTCAAACGGTACACCATGGCCGGGTTCATGACGTTGGTCTGCGTGGCGACATAGTTGATCTCAGTGGAGGATTCAGAGATGGGGTTGTATTGCTTCATCACGTTGGTGCCGGGATGCATATCGGCCAGGGACAACTCGATGACTTCCATGGTTCGGACGGAGGTGGTCAGGATGCCGGCGGTCATCCAGGAGTCGGCCGATCCGGACTCCTCCAGAATGGGTGCCAGCGCGCCTGTGACCGCGCCCGGTGCGTTGGATACGGTTCCATCCGGTTTGAGGGGACGTGGAGGCGCTTTGTCTTCCGCCATGGTTTTGAACCGGTCATCGATTTTGGCCCTTGCTTCCGGGCTGGTGAGGGCAGGGGAGACCGCAAGGATCTGGGCGGCGAACTCATCGGAATATTGCTTAAAGAGGGCGGATTTCTTGCCTGCCAGGGAGGTCTCCAGAAGGGTGCGGCCGGTGGAGAATTCAGCGGTGGTGGTCTCCAGTTCGCGCCGGACCTTGACGGGGATTTCAAAGGTTCCGGTGGTGGTCAGGTTGGAAAGCGCAGTCTCAAAGATGCCCTTGGATGTGGTGGCAATGGCGATTCCTATAGTATTCCGGGTTTTTCGCTTCTCTTTCAGCATCTCCTCGGCCTCATCGAGATACCGTTGGATATGCCGGCTCATGGCCGTGACATACTGGCTTTGCGCGGCGGCCAGCGCGGCGGTGTAGCGGGAAACAATTTCCGTGAAAACCGGAGTTTGGGTGTCAGGCAGAGACAGCCCGGATTCAGTCCCGGCGGCGGAAGCGAGCGAGGCAAACATCAGCGTCGTCCCTGTGACGGTGCAACAAAAGGCCGTCAGGGTTTTGAGACGGCATTCGTGACGGCGGACGGGAACTCGTGAAGTCCCTCCGGCTTGAGGACGTAGGACCATAGCACATTCTCCTTTTCCGAAGCGGTTACCTTGATTTTGGAAACGACGGCCGGATAATTGGTGTTGAAGGAGTGCTCTCCATAGATCTCCTGTAATTTATGGATGTCAAGGGGAACGCGGAAACTGACATGGCAGTCGAGATTCTCAACCATTTTCACGTCGTGCGAACGATAGGTAAATACCTCCGGTTCAATGATCTTTAAACCGGTGGGCTGATCGGATGTCTGGCTGGGGAAGGATTGCCGGTAGGTGCAGTCAAAGGTGAGCTTCTCGTAGGTCAGGGTCTCGCCCGGGTTGAAGCGGAGCGTGAAGATCTGAGAGCCGTTCCTGGGTGGGTCTGGCGTGACTTCAATCTCATTGACGGGGCCTGCGCCGGACACCCCGGCGACTGCCACACAAAACAGGATGAATCCTAAACGGCGCATAACGAGTCTGCCCCTTTCCGATCAATCGATTTTGGCGACGCGACGATACCGGCCGTGATAGAGCTCGGCCAGTTGTTTGAGAAAGGCGTTTCCTTCGGGATCGATGGCAAAACCGATGCAATGCACCACGGGCGGTTTTTTGCCCTTGCCTGCATAAAGAGTTTGCTGAAGCGTCGAGAAATGCCGGACGAAATCGGCAAAGGTCCACATGCCCGGATCTTGCATCGGCGGCGGTGCCGGACGAGGCGGTCCCCCCCCGCCTCCACCCCCACTCGTCCGTACTTCCCAGTGACCGGGCTGGGCGGGAATCGCCGGCGACCCGCGATCAGGAGCCTGTCCCTCCTTGGGTGGAGCCTTACTGGGTGCACGGGCCGGAACGGCGGGTGTCGGCGGAATCCAGACCCGGGTTGACGTGACCGGTGCCGCCTGAGCCTGGAAGGCCGCCGCCTGTGCCTCATAGGCGGCTATGGCGCCTTGATTCTGCTGATACCAGGCCTGCGTCGCCTGGGAGTACGCCTGGGCCTGGGCGGCGGTGATGCCCTTCTTGACCTCGGGTTTGCCATCGCTAATGATCAGGATGGTGTCGGCCCCCTCTTCAAAAGCCACCGTCAGGGCGAGATCCAAGCGCGTGGTTCCCCCGACCGCGATCACGCTTCCGGCAACACTGGACGGCGAGATGTTTCCCGAGGTGAGGCCATAATTGCCCTCCGTGTTGAAACCGCGCAGAAACGTTTTGGCTTTGGTTTTGTTATCGTCCGTGGCGACCACCACCTTGGTTTCATAGGCGCTGCACGCATCGGCAAAAACAACGACATTGAACATGGCGCCTTCATTCAATGCGTCAATAACCTGATTGATCCGGTTTTTGACGCGGACGAAGCCTTTGGGCCCCCCCTTATCTTCTTCCACCATACTGACGGATACATCGACGAGAATGACGATCCGGTCACCACGCCCCCTGATGCCAAAGAAATCAAAGGCCGAAACCCCGTTACCAAACCCGCTAAGTCCATATCCCCCGCCCAGTCCAGACCCCAGTCCGGTGCCGCCAAACGCCTTGAACTTGGGTTGGAAACTGGTTTTCACCGCCTTGGCGTCCATTTTAATTTCGGGCATGGTGATATTGGCCGTTGTGCGGGTGGACACCAACCGCGGGGCCATGGAGGGTCGGCTTGAGCTTCGCTGCTGCTTGGAGACTTTCACCTTGAACTCAAGTTTCCGGGGCTCATAGCTTTTCATCGGCGGCGGCTGGCCCACGAATGTTGATTCCCGGTTATAGAATATATGACTGATGACAAAGACGGCGGCAATCACCAGCAGGCTACCATGGAAGACAATGCTAGCAAACAGACTGCGTCGCAAAACCCCCTGAAGGCTGGCCTGCTTCTTTCTTGCAATCCGGTCTCTTAACTTTTCGAGT
This sequence comes from bacterium, assembly GCA_037132275.1. Classification (GTDB taxonomy): domain Bacteria; phylum Verrucomicrobiota; class Kiritimatiellia; order CAIKKV01; family CAITUY01; genus JAABPW01. Next base: position 41,716 of record JBAXPK010000018.1, on the reverse strand, counting down.
AGCTGTTTCATGATCCCGATCCAAACGTGACATCCTTGATGCCCGCTCCGGCGCAGGCATTCATGACCTCAATGACCCGTTCATAATTAGCCGTATCTTCGGCTTGAATGGTAATCATGTGCTTTGCTTTCATGGCTTCGGAGGCCAGACGGTAGCGAATCAGTGTGGCCACCAGATCTGGCATCGTCTTGCCTTCAAAAACGCGGCCGTTGAGCACCACGTTGCCCTTGGCGTCCACCTCAATGACCTGTTCATCGGGCATATCCACCGGGCCACCTTGGGTCACCATGCCGGGGAGGGTGATGCCCAGGTCGGTTTCCTCCTGGCCCAGCCGGGTGGTGATCATGAAGAAGATCAGCAGAAACATCACGGTATCGATCATGGGGGTAAGGTCGATACGGGCTTCTTCAACATGCGTGGCGGCTTTAATTTTCACAGGTTATTCCTTGCCCATCGATAAATCTTGAAGAAACGTGGCGAAAATAACATCCGAAATTCCGGCGGCGGCGCAGGCTCCCATGGCCTTGCGGACTACCGCAAATTTCACATTGCGGTCGGCGCGCAGGTAAAGCCGGAGGTTGGGTTCCCGCTTGACCTCCTGCTCCATGAGTTTTGTGAGCCCCTCCTCATTGACCAGTTGCCCGGACACGAGGAATTGCTTTTCAAATGTGGCGGTTTCGCCTTGCGGAGTCCTGAATCCCGGTTGAACCACATTGACAATGCCGCGCCGGCTCGGATCCTTCTGTTTGGCGGCATTGGTAGCAATCGGCAACTTCACATCTCCCGGGGCGTCCAGTTTGGACATGGTGGCTGACGTCATGAAGAAAATAAGCAGGAGAAAGACGCAGTCAATCAGAGGCACCAGTTCGATGTGAACCTCCGGGATATCCTTTTCTGCTTTAATTTTCATGCGTTATTGCCGTTTTATTTGTTGCGGGCTCAGAGTTCCTACTTGGAGGCGGGCGCCTCTGCCGCAGCGGCCGGTTCTGCGGCAGCGTAGCGGGTGGTGGTAACCCCGGTGATGCTATCGAGAATGTCCGTAAACTCGCCTTCCGCCTCTTTCATCGTGGTGTTCAGGACGTTCCTGAAAAAGAAATACAAGCCCATGGCGGAGATGGCGATGAGCAGGCCTGACGCCGTACACACGAGGGCTTCCCCGATGTTTTGGGCGAGCAGCTCGGGCTTGCCCATGCCACCGGCGCCGATTTTTGAAAAGGCGCCAATCATGCCGCTGACGGTACCCAGCAGCCCCCACATGGGTGACATGGAGGTCATGAGCGCCAGAAAGTTCACATAAAACCCATAGCGCGATTCCTCGCGGCCCGCAGTTTCCGAGATGGCGGCTTCCATTTTTTCGCGACAGCCCGCCAGGTCATCAGGGTTGAAATGTTTTAAGCCGGCCGCCAGGGACGTGGTGAACAGCGTGCTGGTGGAAGACGCGAGCTGCCAAAGTTGATTGGCATCCCCGTTTGCGGCTGAATTTTTCATCTGGGCCAGAAGGACAGGCGGAATCAGTTTCTTGGGGTTCACGCGCTGGAAATTAATGAAGGCCAGGGACACCGTGATGAACGAACAGGCGCCAAGCGGATACATTGCCCAGCCGCCGGATTTGATCATATCCCACAGGGTCGTGGTATGCTGCACTTTGAGTTCGGATCCCTCCGCGGCGGCCGTCTGGCCCGTTTGCGCCAGAACGGCGTGTTGAATCCCAACGCACATAACAGATGCCAAGATCAGGACGGCTAGTGTCTTTCTCATATCATTCTCCTTACTGCTTTCTCTACGACTTTTCGATAAACTTTATTCGTTATTGTTCCTTCGCGAAATCATTGGCCCACGACCGGTGTTTTGGGCGGCACCCGGGCTCCCGCGCTGATGCGACCGGCCTTGCGGGCCGCATCCGCTGCGCTGGTGGTGACGGCGGGGGCATCCCCGGGATCCGGAGGCGGCGCGGTCGCATCGGTATCGGCCGCAGCTTCCCCTTTCTTGCCGGATTGCATATCCGCTTCATCGACGTCAATCGTGGTGTCGGATTCATCCATGATGGGTGCCCGGTCATCACCTTTGAGAAATGCTGTGGCCCTTGCGTTCACATCCTCGTTCAAACCAAAGAATACCACCTCAATGTCTGACTTTTCCTTGCTCTTGGTCAAGCCCTTGTCCATGACATATTGCAGGCGCTCACGGGCGGATTTGGCCCACTCGGTGTCCGGGAAAAGTTTGGCAATTTCGAAATAGACATCCCGAGCCCGGTAGGGTTCCATCAGGGCTTCGTAGAGCCGGCCGGACAGCATCAGGGCATCGGGGAAGACATCCACATCCTTGTTCTCGAAGACCAGGGAGCGAATCACGGCATTCATGGCGTTGCGCGTCTCGCCCCGGGCCTGTTTCAGAATGGCCTGGGTATACCAGTAAAGTCCCATCGCGGCATCGCCGATTTCCGGAACGTGGGCCGCCTTGAATTGTAGTTCCGCCTGCGGGTAGTTGGTCAGGGCGATTTGGCACAGGACGGCTTTCAGTCGGGCCGAATCGGCGTCCTCGAACCATTCCGCGGCGGCCAGACTGTTCAGTAGTTTATCCGCCTCTATGTACAGGCGCGACGCCTTGTCATCGGTACGGGTCTTCCGGAAGCCATCGGCGACCTTGACCATGGCGTTTGCCAGGGTGTAGGCATAACTGACGGCATTGTTATCCTTGATATCGAGATAGGGCATCAAGGGGGTGACCATCGGCCATAGCGTGGCGGCCACCACGCTCCAGTTTCGGGTCGAGAGCGCCCGGCTGAAGGTGTCGTCCTCGAACTTGAACTCGAAGTCAATCCCGGTGATCTTATCCAGGCTCATAGTCAGGGATGCTTCCTTGGGTCCGCCCTGCTCGCGGTAGAAGAGTTTGTTACCCTGGCGGCCGACGAGTTCGGCATCCAGAGTATTCTTGTCGTGGTGCAAAACGGCGAGGATCACGGTTGAAGCTGGTGACGTGGCCGCCGTGGTGATCCCGGTCTGCGCTGTAGCGCACAAGGCGCCTGCCAGCGTCGCCACGATCATGCCCGTTAATGAGTTTTGTTTCATATCACCGTTTCAATAGGGAGGCCAGACGTTGTTCGGCTTCCGTGAATTCCGGAAGCGCCTTGTAGTCGGGATTGGCCACCATTTCCTGAAGGGTCTCAATCGCCTTGGTGTAGAGCTGCATCCGGGTCAGGCATTCCGCCCGCGCCAGATAAGCCTTCGCGCTCCACTGGGTGAATTTGCTGTACATGACATAAATGCGTTCATAATAGGCGCATGCCTGCTCCAGGTTTCGCTGGAGACGCGCGCACTCGCCCCGTCCGAAGAGGGCGGGGGGCCAGAGCCCTTTCCATTCCTTGACGGCGGTGATGGATTTGAAGCACTCGTCCGCCTCGGTGAACTTGCTCATTTTGATGTACAGGTCGCCGAGCAACTGGAGCGCCTGACCCGCCTCCGGCGCCGTAGCATAGACTTCCTTGACGATGTTCAGATGTTTGATGGCGGTTTTATAGTTTTTGTCCTCGATGGCATACTTGGCGAGAACCATGCGTGCGCTGAGGGCTGTGTCGGTTTCGGTGAAATCCTTGATGATGATTTGTGCGGTGGCAATGGCCAGGGCTGAATCCTGCCGTTTCTGGGCTTCATCCAGAATCAGTTCCAGAACACCCGAACTGGCGTTGGTGAGGTTAGCTGCCTGGATCAATTGCTGCATGAGGGCGTTTTTCTCTTCCTCCGTGATTCCGGGTTTGTACAGCATGGCCCGCTTCAGTCGGAGCACGAGTGAGCTCTGATGGTCTTTTTCCGCCTGCTGGCATAGATCTTCCATCTGTTTCCAGGCGTAGCCGGATACTGTTTTGTCCGCCGTTTTGCCCTGCCCGATCCATTCCTCGATGATCAGGTCAATTCCCAGGGCCTTGCGGTCAGTGCCGTAGCGTGCCACCGCATCCCGGAAGAATTCAAGAACCCCGCGCTGTTCCCCGGCGTTACGCATGGCGGTTCCGATCCAGTAAATGGCCTGCGGGATGTTGCACCCCTCGCGGTTCTGCTTGATGTAACTCTTGAAGTGGGCGATGCACTCCGGGAACTTGCGCAGTTCGCACAAGATCTCGCCGGCCTTAAAGGCCGAGTAGTTGTAGAATTCGATGTTGACCTCATATCGGGGAACCTGGAGATAACAGTCGACCGCCCTCGGCAGGTCTGCGCGGGCGGCGGCGGTATCGCCCAGCATCATATAGCCTTCCCCACACAGCGGATTGGTGGGGTAGAGGGTTACAAATTCATCGAATTGCTTCTCGGCTTCGGGGAGCCGGCTCAGCCCGAAATCGCAGACGGCGCGCCGGAACTTGGCGTCCACGACATAGGGGGAATCCTTGAACGTATTGAGGATCATGTCGAACTCGACAATGGCCGCCTCGAACTTCTGCATGAACATCTCCGACATGCCGATCCAGTAGGTGCCATCGGGTTCGCGGGGATTGCCGGGGAACGTGACGTTCATCTTTTTCAGCCAACTCGCGCACTCCTCGAATTTCTCCTCCATAAAGGACGCGTACCCGATCAGGAACATGCACTCGGCGCCCTGGGTATGACGGGGGCTTATTTCCAGCGCCTTGGTCAGGAGGCTGATGACGTGAGGCCAGTCCTCCTGCTTGGAATACATCTGGCCCACCATGATGGAGACATCGTCATAGTATTCCTTGGCCGGGTACTTCTCCATGAAGCGAAGCCCCAGTTCGATCGCCTGTTCCTGGGGAACGATCCTTGCAGCGCACTGGAAGGCGAGGAACAGCGCCTCGTTGGCGCGAGGTTCAGGGACGGAGTCCGCCAGATAGATGAAGAGGTCGCGCGCCTCGCGATACCGGCGGATTTCCATGTACGAACGGGCCATGCGGAAAAACAGTTCCGTGTCGTAGTTTTCGATGGTGCCCAGCGCCTTGATCTCGGATTCCAGTTCCCCGATGGATTCCTGTACCCGCATCAGATCGCGCGGGTTTTCCGTGGAGCGCTTCAGGCGGTCGGCCTTTTTTTGCAGGGATTCCAGATACTGCTGGCTGCGTGCCAGCAATACATCATGGGGATAGACCAGGCGATAGACCCAGAGGGCATCCCGGTATTTTTCGTCGGCGAACAGATTGTCGCCGGCCTCAATGGCTGCCATGTTAAAGGCAACATTGCGTCCGGCAAACGAATTGGGGGTCAGGAGATAAGGCACAAGCCGGTAGACCTTCTCCAATTCCATTTCCTTGAGGAAGGCGGTGGTCATCAGGGAAGCCGCCCAGTTGCGCCGGGTAAAATCCGGGGCGATTTCATAGAGTTTGCGAAGAATCGGGATAGCCTTGTCCCACTTATCCTGGGCCAGATAGCAGCGGGCGATCGAGGTGTATACATCCGCCTTGAGGTCGCCCTGGATCGGAAATTTTTTGAGGGCCAGATTATACGCCCGCAGGGCGTCGCCATAGCGTTCCTCGAACCGGAAGCAGTCAGCGATGTAGACGGAGGCGTCCTGTGTTTTGACCCCGCTCCGGTATTTCTGGGTATAGGTCGTGAAGGCTTCCCGCGCTTCCGGAAATTGGCCGAGGAAGAAATGGGCGGTTCCGAGGGTGAAGTAGACCATCTCCATCTCGGACAGGGTGGTATCTTTCTTGCTCGATCCATACCACTCCACGAGCTGTTGGAGATAACCAACGGCATCGGCATAGGCTCCTTGGGAGAGAGCCGTCATGGCTTTGGAGCGGACTTCGCGCGGGGTATCCTGGGCGGAGGCAACCCAGGGTGTGGCGAGCAGGCAGACTGTGATCGAAATGACCAACAGTGAATAATTCCGCTTCTGTTTAGATTCAGAAATTCTCATTTATGGCTTTTATCCCAGGCCGCCTCGAATGTGAAAAGGTATGAAAAAAAAAGGGGGGGGGCAATCAAAATTATGAGCCAATGGCGGTGGTGACGAAATGTTTGGCGATGGCGACGGCCTCGTGCAGGTCTTCGCCCTTGGCCAGAGCGGCCGTCAGGGCGGCCGAAAACATACAGCCGGTGCCATGTGTGCCGCGCCGACGAACCCGGGGGGCGGTGTAGAGCGTGATCTCATTGTCCACGCACAGCACATCCACGGCCTTGCCCCCTTCAAGATGACCGCCTTTGGCCACGCAGGCGGCCCCGAATCGCTTGGCAATCACCCGCGCCGCCATCTGGAGTTCCTTCAATGAGTGAATCCTGCACCCGGCCAGGATTTCGGCCTCATCCAAATTGGGCGTGATGACCGTGGCGAGCGGTAGGATCTCGCGGAACAGCGCCAGCATGGCGTCCTGCTTGAGGAGCCGGGTTCCGGACGTAGCCACCATCACTGGATCCACAATCAACGGGCCGTGATGAACGCTTTTCAGCGATTTAGCAACGGTGTGGATAATGTCCGCCGAGAATAACATGCCGGTTTTGGAGGCGACGACTTGGAAGCCCCCTGTAACAGCCTTGATCTGGGCGGCAATGAGTTTGGGGGATACGGTCTCAATACCGGTGATGGCGTTCGGATTCTGGGCGGTGATGCAGGTAATGGCAGAGACACCGAAAACCCCCAGAGCCGTGAAGGTTTTGAGGTCAGCCTGGATGCCAGCCCCGCCGCCGCTGTCAGAGCCGGCAATGGTGAGGGCTACCGGGAGGTTTTTCATGCCTTGATCTGCCCTGCCTTGGCCAGGGAGAGGGCCTCGACACTCTGGATCTCCGCGAAGCCCTGCGAACTGACCGGGTTCAAACCGGCGCTGGCTTCCATCGAGGAGTCGGCCTCGTTATAAAGCGAGCCGGCACAGCCGGTCATGCTCATGAAGAATAGGTTGCCCTTGTAAAGTCCAAGCGTGACGCTACCGGATGCCGGGGCGGCCATCACGTCGATGGCGGCCATGGCGGCGCGGGTGACCGGATCAAAATACCGGCCGTCGTAAATCTGGTCGGCCACCAGTTTCGAGAGTTGTTGGAAGAGCAGGGTGGAACGGCGATCCATCACGGCCTGGTAAAGCTGGCGTACGGCGGTGCCGAGCAGTTCCATGCCGGGCGCTTCATAAACCCCGCGGCTTTTGGTGCCGATAATGCGGTTTTCAAGGGCATTTTTCATGCCGATGCCATTGCGACCACCCAGACGGTTGGCTTCAACCATGGCCTCTAGGGGCGTCACCGTGCGGCCATTGATGGCCACGCAGCGGGCATTCTCGAAGGTCATGGTGACATCCTCGACGGCATTGGGCGCCTGCTGTGGCCACACGCCCATCGTAGTCTCGACGATGGTGCAGGGGGTTTCGATGCTTTCCAGATCCTCGGCCTCGTGGGACAGCCCCGCGAGATTGGCGTCGGTCGAATAACGTTTCTTCCCACCGACGGTGGCCTGGATACCGAACTTGGCAAGGTACTCGGCCATCTGGGTGCGGCCGGCAAACTCCTTCAGGAGGGCGGGGTCACGCCACGGGGCATAGACCTTCATGTCCGGCGCCAGAACATTCGTGTAGCGCTCGAATCGCATCTGGTCGTTGCCGCGGCCGGTGGCGCCATGGGTCAAAACGGTGCAGCCGTGCTGTTTCATGGCGGGTATCAGACCCCGGACGGTGACGGCGCGGGCGATACCGGTGGAATTCCAGTAGCCGCCGTCATACATGGCCTGAGCCTTGATGACGTCGAAACAGGCCTCGGCCATCTCTTTTTTCAAGTCGACGATGAACGTCTTGGCTCCGCAGGGATCCATTTTTTTGCGGATATCGGTGATATCAATCTCGTCAGGTTGGCCGAGGTCTGCGGTGAAGCAGGTGACATTGACACCCATTTCGACCATCTTTTTCGTGATGGTGCGGCTATCGAGCCCGCCCGAGACACACACGCCAACCTTTTTGCCCTTAAGATCCGTGATGACCATGATGACTGTTCTCCCCTGCGGGCTTATTCGTCGTCCGAGGCGCGTTCCACGCCGTGCATATCGGCAAGGGCGTCGTCAATGATGTCCAGCGCCTCGTCAATATCGCCGCTCTTGATGTTCAGCGGCGGGAGGAAGCGGACAACGTTCTCCCCGGTGGGAATGGCGAGCAGGCCCATGTCGCGCAGCGACTGGCAAACCGGTTTGGCTGACTGGTCCAGGACGAGCCCGATCATCAGACCGTATTGGCGAACCTCCTTGACGTGCTCGTATGCCTCGACGAATTCCTGGAGGCCTTCCGCAAAGTTCTTGCCCATCTCGGCGGCATGCGCGACGAGTTTCTCCTCCTCGATTACGCCGAGGGTTGCGAGAGCGGCGGTACAGGCCAGGGGCGAGGCGCCGAAGGTGCTGGCATGTTTCCCAGGCTGGAAAACATCTGCCAATTTCGCGTTCGTCACGATGGCGCCGATGGGATAGCCGCTGCCAAGCGACTTGGCCAGCGAGAAGGCGTCAGGCAACACGCCCGAGGCCTGGAAGCCGAACCAGTGTCCCGTGCGGCCAAGGCCGCACTGGACTTCGTCGCAGAACAGCAGGATTTGCTTTTCGTCGCAGAGGGCGCGCAGTCCCTTCATGAATTCCGGCGTGGCTGCGATCACTCCGCCTTCGCCCTGGATGGCCTCGACGAGGATGGCGGCAGTGCGGCCGCTGACAACCTTGTTGACCGACTCAAGATCGTTGATCTCGGCATAGAGGAACCCGTCGGGCATGGGCTCGAACCCGTCCTGGTACTTGGTTTGGCCGGTCGCGGCCAGGGTGGCCAGCGTACGGCCGTGGAAGGAATTCTTCATCGAGACGATCTCGTATTTGCCTTCATCGCTGCCCCACAGGCGGGCGAGCTTGATCAGGGCCTCGTTGGCCTCCGCGCCGGAGTTGCAGAAGAAACATTTTCCGCCCAGCCCGGAGAGGGTGGAGAGTTTCTCGGCCAGCGTGCCATGATACTCGTTGTTATAAAGGTTTGAGACATGCATCAGTTTGGCTGCCTGGTTCTGGATGGCCTGCACCACCTTGGGATGGCAGTGACCGACGTTCTGGCAGGCGATTCCGCCGACAAAGTCCATGTACACTTTGCCGTCGTTATCCCAGACGCGGGAGCCTTTGCCCTTGACGAGCACCAGGTTGGGGGTGGCATAGGTGGGAATTACGTATTTCTGGTATTTGGTTATGATATCTGCGCTTGTTGTCATTCTATGATCTCCGTTCCTACTCCTTGTTCCGTAAAAATCTCCAGCAGCAGCGAATGCGGCAACCGGCCGTCAATGATATGAATCTTCCTGACTCCTGCCGCCAACGCCTCCATACAACTGCGGATCTTGGGCAACATGCCGCCGTCAATCACCTTGCTGGCGATCAACTCCTCCACTTCCTTGATATGGAGCGTTGAAAGCAGCGTGGAATCGTCGGTGCGATCCTTCAGCAATCCCGGCACATCCGAGAGGAAGGCCAGTTTTCGGGCCCGCAGTTCCCGGGCGACTGCCGCCGCCGCGTCATCCGCATTCAGATTGTAGAGTTGGCCGTCCGGTCCGTGCCCGAGTGGCGTGATGACCGGAATGATCTCGTTACGCAGGCACTCAAGGATCGGAGTGGCGTGGACGTGCTTGATATCGCCTACATAGCCCCAGTCGAGGAGTTCGCCGGTCGCCGGATCCTTGACCGTCCTTTTTTCCACTTCAAAAATCGTATTGCCGTCAATGCGCTTGGCCTTGGCGCCCTTGAGGGCCAGAATTTCCAGTAACGATGCGTTAACGGTGTCCCGAAGCGTTGTTTCCACCACCTTGATGGTGGCGGCATCCGTCACCCGCAGACCCCGGACAAACTGAGGTTGGAGCCCGGCTTCGCCCATGGCCTTGGAAATGGCTTTCCCGCCGCCATGCACCAGCACGGGCTTCATACCGATGCATTCCATAAAAGCGATATCCGTCAGGATATTTTCCACAGTTCGGCGTTCTTCCATGGCGCTGCCACCAAATTTGACGACAATGATGGCGTCCCGGAAATCCTGGATATACGGCAGGGCCTCGATCAGGACATCGGCTTTGGCGATCGCGCGTTGCATTACGTCATATACTCCGCATTGATGGAGACGTAGGCCTGGCTGAGGTCGCAGGTGTAGGCGGTGTAGCTACCCTTGCCGGACTGGAGATCAACGGCAACCGTAAATTCCTTTTTCGCATAGACCGCTTCGAGATCTTTGAGTGAGGACCCGCTGGCGGCCTTGCCGCCTTGAACCGCAAGGACGCCGTCGAACGTGATGTTGACGCGGCTTTCCTCGATGCGGGCGCCGGAATAGCCGATGGCGGCCATGATCCGTCCCCAGTTCGGGTCACCGCCGTTCCAGGCGGTTTTCACGAGCGGGGACTTGGCGATGGCCCGCGCGGCCATGTGGGCATCATGCCGGGTGGCAGCGCCGGTGACGGTCACGGTGACAAACTTGGTGGCGCCTTCGCCATCCTTCACGATTTTGATAGCCAGCTCGTGGCAAACGGTCTCGACGGCATGGCAGAACTTCTTCCAGTCGGGATGTTTCTTCTGGAGCAGGCCGGTTCCGGCCGCACCATTGGCGAGCATCAGGACTGTATCGTTGGTGCTTTCGTCGCCATCCACGATGATCCGGTTGAAGCTGTGATCCACGGCATGCCGGAGGCAGTCCTGCAGGGAACGTTGATCCACGGCGGCGTCGGTGGTGATGAAGGCAAGCATGGTGGCCATATTCGGGGCGATCATGCCGGAGCCTTTGGTGATCCCGGCGATGGTGACCCGCTTCCCGTCCAGGGTGACGGTGACAGCAACCTCTTTTTTCACCAGGTCGGTCGTCAGGATCGCTTCCGCCACGGCGGCGCCGCCGGCAGAGGAAAGCGCCTGGGCCAGCCCCGGCAGAGCGGATTCGATCTTGTTCATAGGTAACGGGATGCCAATGGTCCCGGTGGAACAGACGAAAACAAGGTTCTTTCCAATATTCAAGGTGCTGGCGGTCAGGTCGGCCATTCGCTCGGCATCCTGAAAGCCTTGCTCGCCGGTGCAGGCGTTGGCGCAACCGGCATTGATAATGATCGCCTGGGCCTGGCCCCAGATCAGATTGCGTTCGCAGAGTTTAACCGGGGGTGCCTTGACGCGGTTGCTGGTGAACGTGCCGGCTACGGTGGCCGGCAGATCAGACACGATCAGGGATAGATCGTCCCGTTTCCGGCTTTCCTTAATACCGGCCCGGACGGCGGCTGCCTTAAAGCCCGCCGGTGATGTCACGCCGCCTTCAATATATTTCTGGTCAGTTTTCATGGATTACGCTCCCGCAAAAAAAGCGGGTCACTATCGGAAATCTATCCGTGAAAGTCGAATAGAAAAGACGGGCAGGCGAAAAGGGCTCCTGCATTACAGGAAATTCACCCGTTCGATGAAGATGTAAGTGTGCTAGAAAAAAAGTCCGCCGCACCCCCCTGTTGCGGCGAACTTTTCGACTCCGTCCGTCCGTAACGCCTTGTACGGCACCGGAGGTCCAAAAAAAGCAACTGCGGTTTTTTACGCCGCAGTCGTATTGGCAAGCATTTACCTGCTGCCGGGTCCCCCTTTCGGTCAGTTGAGTCTGAACTTGATGACGTTTTCACGCCGTTCCTAACATCCCCAACCTCAGGTCGCCTTATATTGAGAGCAATCTTTATACCAAAACAGGGGTGGGGCGGGGCTTGACAAAGTCCTTGCAGTCTCATGTCAAAACGGCCGATAATTCGAATTGAAACGTCAGGGAATTATCAAGATCAAGTGAAGGGGTTAATCGGCGGTTGTATCGTTTTCTCACTATTCCGAGACATGGGGGTGGCGGTCGTTTCATGTTTAAAAATGGAGGCGCGGATCGGATTCGAACCGATGGATAAAGGTTTTGCAGACCTCTGCCTTACCACTTGGCTACCGCGCCCTGTCGGATGAAAAAAGTGATGCCGCCGCGGGTTAGGCGGCGGCACATAGGGTCATGTCCGTTTTATTTCTTCGCAACCTTGACTTTTTTGGCTACCGCTTTGACGGCATCCTCTTTGCGGCGAATTTGACGAATACGACGTTTACGTTTGGCTCTGGCTCTAAGTTGTTGTCCCATAATGGGTGGGCTGAATATCAAACCCCCCGCCCCCTGTCAATAAAGACCTCAACTAAATTAAAGAAAGCGTGCAAGTCAGTTACTCGCTAACCCCTCAGTCGCAGAAGAGGCGCATTGGTAGGGACGGCTCGCCGGGCCGTCCGTGGCGGCCAGCGGCGTGGCCGCCCTACCTGGGGCATTATGCCACCCGGAAAACATGAATTGGCAGAACGGGGTGAAGCCGCTATAGTGGCCCACAACTTTTGGATAGAAGCCTAACGTGAGGTGGAAGCATGCACGACCAGAATAAAGAACAGCAGTTGATTGAGATTCGCGCCAAGTTGAAGGAATTGCTCGTCAGCAACCTCAATATCGAAGGCGTGACGCCCAGTCAGATCAAGGATGACGATGCGTTGTTCGGCGAAGGGCTCGGCTTGGATTCCCTGGATGCCGTTGAAATCGTGGTGATCCTGCAGCGTCATTTCTCCGTGGAAGTCAAGGATATGGAGAAGGGTCGCGAAATTTTCCGCTCTGTCAACACCCTGGCCAACTACATCTACGAGACAAAACACGGGCAGGGTTGATGGCTAAATTCATACTGGAACCCCAGTCATGGCCGCACAGAAAATTCTGATCACGGGGATGGGGGTTGTTTCCGCAGCGGGCATGACGATCCCGGAAACTCTGACTGGTTTCGCGGCGGGTATCCGGAACCTCGGCCAGACCTCAGTCTCCCTGTCTCCGTTGAACTTGCCTGTTTTCGAAGTTGTCTCTCCCCTTCGCGGTTCGACCCGCGCCTCCTCCCGGACGCTGCAATTGGCCTTTCATGCCCTGGATGAAGCCCTGTCGAATGCCGGGTTGTCATACGATCTGTCCGGGTTGCGCGTGGGGGTGTGTATGGGAACCACCGTGGCCAGCCAGCTTAATGATATGGATTTTTATACGGCCTACCGGAAATCCGGCAAGGCACCCCTGGCCCCCGTGGAGACTTTTCTTAAAAGTAATCTCGCCACGGCCATTTCCCGTGAAGTGAAGGCGCGGGGCCCCTGTATCACCGTGGTGAATGCCTGTTCGTCCAGCGCTGATGCTCTGGGAGTAGCGTTGGGTTGGTTGCGGAACGGATTTTGCGATGTGGCTATTGCAGGAGGAGCGGATGAACTCAGCCGGATTCCCGTCTGCGGTTTCAGTTCGCTAAGTGTCTTCAGTCCTGAGCCGTGCCGTCCCTATGACCGGGATCGACAGGGCCTCAATCTGGGGGAAGCCGCGGGCATTCTGATTCTGGAGCCGGAATCCATCGCTCGTCGGCGCGGGGTCAACTCCACGATGTTCGTGGGCGGGTACGGTGCCGCCTGCGATGCCCATCATCTTACCGCGCCGCGTCCCGATGGGAGCGGACTGGAAACCGCCATCCGGATCAGCCTGATCGAGGCCGGGGTTCAGTCCGCGGAGATCAGTTTTGTGAACGCACATGGAACGGCCACGCGAGATAACGACAAGGTTGAAGGGACTGTGCTGGCCCGGCTGTTCGGCGAAGGCATCAAAGTGATTTCAACCAAAGGGTTCACGGGGCATACCCTGGGGGCCGCTGGCGCAATCGAGGCGGTTTTCACGGCGCTGGCCTTGCGCGAGGGATGGATTCCGGCCAGTCCCGGGTTCGAGAACAAGGACGACGAAATTCCCATCGGTGCGGTTCGGGAAAAGAGCGGCCTGACTGGGCGGTATGCGCTATCCACTTCTCTGGCCTTTGGCGGCAACAATGCCGCCGTGGTGATCGGACGGACAGAATGAATATTGCCGGCATTGGAATCGTGAGTGCGCGGGGCCGGGGCGTGGCGGCCTTGGAGCACGCTCTGGAGCAGGGCTGGGTTCCGCCAGTTGAGGTCGAGGCCCGTGGTGTGGCGTGCGGCAAAGTATCGGTCTACCCGGTTACGGCGGATACCCTGGGCGACAAAGTGGTTCTTGCCAAGGCCCGTCGGGCGGATCGCTTTATACGGATGTCGGTTCTGGCGGCGGCCGATGCGGTACAGGATAGCGGGATTGGCGCTTCGCTCGATAAAACGCGGATGGGAATCATTTTGGCCACGGCGTTGGGACCCCATGTGACGACCTTCAGTTTTCTCGATGGAATCCTGGATTTCGGTGACGCGGCGGTGTCGCCCACCGCCTTTTCGCATTCGGTTCACAATGCGGCGGCGTCTTACATCGCCATGACACTGGAGGTGCGTGGGCCCACACTCACGGTGACTCATTTTGATTTTGCTTTTCATCAGGCGGTGCTGCTGGCGCAGACCTGGTTGAATGATGGCCGGTGCGATTCGGTCCTGGTGGGGGCGGTGGATGAGTTGGGGGCGGTCATGCAGTCAGTATGCGGCCAGATGCTGAAACCGGCAGCAGATGGGCGAATCAAACCCTTTGCGTTTTCCACCACGCCGGAGTCTGTCCCCGGTGAAGGCGCGGCATTCTTTCTGATGACCCGGGATACGGCGGGCGTCGGTTATGGCTTGCTGGAGGTCATAGAGGATCTTCCGGTTCCGTCGTCGGGCGGTTCGCTTCAAATATTGGACGCCTGCGGCATGGCACGGGATGAGTCGGCTTATTTGGCCGCGGTTATGCCGGGCATTTCCGTGGCCGCCTATGCCCCCTTATTTGGGAGTCTGTTGATCGGCAGCGCCTTAAATGCTGCGGCGGCTGCCCTGATGATGAAAAAACAAAAAATCTATGTAAGCCCGGTTCAAGAAAATCCTCATGGCCTGATGATTTGCCAGGAAACAAAACCGGCGCCCCTGCGCGACGTGTACTGCACCCGGCTGGATTGCGTGGGGCGGAGGCTGACACTGCATTTAGGTAGTGCCTCTTTGCTTGAGTGAATAAAACGCTCGAGATGGGCAGGCCTTCAAAACTCCAATACTTAAACGTTTAAGCAGGTGATGTTCATCGGTTAAGAAACGTTGACCGATGGGGAATCAGATTTCAAATGATAGCGCGATTTATAAAGGGATGCCGTCCGGGCTGGGTGGTGGCTTTGATTCTGGTGGCGACGGTGTACCAGCTTCGACACCAGGGGCGGGTATGGTGGTGCGCATGCGGGCAGGGCAACCTCTGGGCGGGGGATATCTGGAGCGCCCATAATTCCCAGCATGTCTTTGATCCTTACAGTTTTACCCATGTTCTGCACGGGGTGATTTTTTTCTGGATCCTGACTTGGCTGTTCAAGAGGATGCCAATTTCGTGGCGACTAACCCTGGCTATTCTGGCAGAGGCGGCGTGGGAAGTGGCCGAAAACGCTCCCTTTATCATTCAGCGCTATCGGGAAGCCACCATCGGGCTGGGGTACGAGGGGGATTCAGTAATCAATTCGCTGTCAGATATCCTCTGCTGCGCGACCGGCTTTATCCTGGCCCGATATCTGGGTTTCCGTCGAGCTCTGGCTATGTTTGTAATCGTCGAGGTGTTATTAGCCATGGTTGTCCGGGATAACCTGACCCTCAACGTACTCATGCTTCTGTGCCCGCTTGACGCCGTCAAGCAATGGCAGATGGTTCATTAGACTCAGCCAACCCAAGAGATAAAAAACGGGAACTGGCCTTTCGACCGGTTCCCGTTGAGTCATGATATGACTGATGATTTACCGACGTCCGCCGGGACCGCCGCGTCCGCCGCCGCCGCCGAAGCCGCCGCCGCGTCCGCCGCCAAACCCGCCGCCGCCCTTGCGGTCACGATCGCCGCCACCGCCGCGACCGCCGCCGAACCCGCCACCGCCCGCACCACCGCCAACGCGGGGAGCCGGGGGACGCGCTTCGTTCACGATCATGGCCCGACCATCAAGGTCCTGCCCGTTCGTGGCCGCAATCGCCGCCGCCGCTTCCGCATCGGAGCTCATCTCGACAAAGCCAAAGCCCTTGCCGCGACCGGTCATGCGATCAATAATCACATCCGCCGATTCCACTTTGCCATGAGCGGCAAAGACTTGTGACAGTGATTCGCTCGTGACGCCATAACTCAGGTTGCCGACATACAGTTTCTTACCCATCTTTCGATCTCCTCTTTGAGGACTCGCGGATCCGTTCTTTTGCTTTCTGGCTCCTATGGAAAGGGGTCCAACTCGAACCCATTTAAGGAGGAAGATCGAAATGGAGCGGGCTTTGGATACACTTTTTACAGCTCCAAACCGGCTTCTTCGTCAACCAACTTTCCTGAAAGACTACCCGATTTCCCTGCAAATGTATAGGTAACAATTAGTTATTTTTGGTGCGTCACTTGGTCAAGAAGGCGGAAACGGCCTTGTTATCGAGGTGGGGGATCTCCGGGTGAGTGATCCCTGTGGGGCTATGGGTTAAGGCTTGATTGAGGGCGCCGATGGCTTCGGTGGCACTGGCGGCGGGATGGGTGGTGAAATACTGGGCAATCACCCGCGCTGTGTAGGCCGCCGCGATCGAGGTTCCACCATAGGTGCCCGGAGGGCCCTTATACCCAGTTGGCAGGTTAGCAAAACCCGGCGCAGCGAGTTTGACGAAAGGGCCATAATTGGATTGATTCCAGAGCGTCCCGTCCGGGGCGAGGGCAGCCACAGCGATGATTCCCGGGAGGGCGGCGGGATACAACGGAAGCCCCGTCGGTTCATTGCCGGCGGCGGCGACAAGTACGGCTCCACGTTGCAGGGTATAACCCATGGCCTCGTTAAAGAACCCACTATCCGCATCCGAGCCCCAACTCATGTTTATCACGCGGGCCCCATGGTCGAGGGCAAAGATCATGCTCTGCATCAGGGAGAAGCCGGACGTGATGCCTTTGTCGTCCATGGTGCGTATCGGGATGATGGAAACAGCACGGGAATCCTGGGTTGAATCAACGCCATCCGGGGTGACGGCGCCAGAGGCGATGAACGCCATTTGAGTTCCATGTCCCACCGGATCCGAGATGGGCTGCCCCGGCGTCGTGGCGTCCAGGGTGGCAACCACCGCTTTTTCAAGGGCTTCGGAAGGGGAAAATCCTGAATCAAGGATGGCGACCGAGGGGCCCACTCCCGCCGTTGTGAGTGTCCGCAGGATCCCCGGCGTTTCCTGACCCTGGCTTTTGACGGGGGAAAAAGAACGATAGACCAGATTCGGTTCGGCGCGATCAACCAGAGGATTCTTTGCGAGCGTATTGAGGAGGTCGGCGAGATCAGCGTCAGGCGGGAAATGAAGCCGATAGAGGCCAAGGGCCGGAATACCATCCAGAACCGTCGTACGGGTTTCGAGAAGCAGGGCGAGAAACTGCTCCTTGGTGGTTCCAGGCCTGAGACGGAGGAGAATTTCATTTCTGAGACAGTTGACGTTATTGGTGTGGATCGTCCGGGTTTGTGGAGACGTGGCGGGCAGGGGAGTAAGTGGACGCCGGTTTCCGGGTTTGTAAACGAGGATTTCGGCGATGCGACGCATTTTTCCTGCGGGTCCATCTATGGTTTGCCAGGTGAGGGCATAATCGCAGTCGGCAAGCAGCCTTTTGACGCCATCCCCGATCTCGCGGTTCTCAAAATTGGCAGTCACGAGGGGATTGATGCGGTCATCCATGGCAACCAGCACCCCTGTTTCTTGAAACTGCGCAAGAAGGTCACGGAGCGGAATATTCTCAGCATGTATCGTCAGGCGATCAGAGGCCATCCGCATTTCGAAAGCCGATGTTGATAAGGCGCCTGTTATCAGGAGGGTGATCATCATGACATTATTAATGCGTAAGGCGAATCGCATGACGTTAAATATAGCGGAGTTATGGTCGAAGTGTCGAGTTCTGGATGGATCCAACCCATTACATTCCAAAACCTCCGTTTTCCCCGTTGACAACAGGAAAGTGAAAGGAGTATAAGTGGACATTATTCTTGATGGATTTTTGAACTCATTGTTCAGCGTAGGACTGGGCTCATTTTTTGTGCCTTGTTTGGCTTGGGTTAGCCATCTATTTATGAATATGGCCTTGATCAAGCATAGCAAAAGGGGGGATGTCTTGACTTTTTCAAAGGGGGTGGGCTGTCTTCTGGTCTTTTCCTTCCTCTTGTTGTCGGGTTGCGTTACCTCTTCTCCTGAAGATGATTACGTGTCTGGCATTCTAGCGGACGCCATGCAGGATTCCATCCCTGCAGGGGAAATGCCAGTTTTGGTCGAAGCGAGTCAACCTGTGGCACCGGTTTCGGTAAAGCCGCCCCCCTCCGTTTCAATACCCGCCCCAATGGCTGTATCGGTATCTCCAGGCGGGACCGTGTCAGTATCGCCTGTAACGTCGGTGGTCAAGCCGGTTTCAGTGAAACCTCCACCCTCTGTTTTGATATCCGCCCCAACGACAGTGACGGTGACCCCCGACGGGGTGGTGTCCGTGTCGCAAACGTCGTTGCCCTCTTCCTCCCGTCCCCCTCCCGTTGTGATTCAGGAGGTAGTGGAGGCGAGTTCGGATAGCGCTGTTTCCCTCGCGGTAACGAATGGGTCTGTGAAACTTCCTGCGCCGAGAGCCGCCACGCCCACTATTCCTACCATTCAGCCCGACTCCATATTGTGGGTGTCGGTGAGCGAGGATCCCAGCTTGAATGGGAGGTATGTGGTCAGTGATGCGTCGGCCATCGATTTTGGATATGTGGGGATGGTGTTTCTGCCCGATATGAGTATTCAGCAGGCTGAGGCTGAACTCAAGCGGGTGCTGGAGGGGCGTTATCTGAAGAATGCGACGGTTTCGGTGAAACTGGCCAAGGCCTCGTATGATCGGATCGGGGTGCAGGGAAATGTGCAGATGCCGGGCGATATCAAGATCGGCCCCGGCTCGACCATCTCCTTAAGCGAGGCGTTGCGCCGGGCAGGCGGGTTGCGCGGAAATCGTGAAAACAGCCGGGTGAAGGTGATTCGCGGCGGCGTAAAGAGTCCGTTCGGACCGGCGGCGGAGGGGGATGTGTACTCCTTGATGACAGAGGCGGGCCAGTTGAAAGTGCCTGATGTGTTTCTGCGGAACGATGATCTGGCGTATGTGTTCACGCCTGCCATGGACACGTCCGGAGGGCAGTCGCCTACGGCGGGAGTGGGCAATAAGCGAGTTGTCGTGCTGGGTGAAGTGCCCCGGCGCGGGGTGGTTGAGTTTGCCGAGAATGAGCCCTGCACCCTGATGTATCTTTTGTTCAAGATCGGAGGGTTACCTCGATTTGCCCGCGCCGATAAGATATCGATTGTTCGCCGAAACAAGGACGGAAGCGAAAAGACCTTCATTGTGAACGGGGAACTCCTGATGAAAAATGGCACGCCTGAGGACGATATGATCCTTGAAACAGGCGACCGCATCGTGGTTCCCACCCGCTCGATATCGTTTCTGTAATTGTAATAATAACGGCTTTTCCCTATGCCTCCTTCTGACAGTTTTGAGCAGAAAAAAGTGGATCCGCGTATTTATATCGGGATCCTGGTGTTTCGATGGAAACTGATTGTCATCAGTTTCCTGTACTGCATGTTGGGCGGGGTTTTCTATCTGCAGTTTGCGCCCAAGCAATATGACACCACGGCCGGGGTGATGATCTATCGCGATCCCTCTACCCAGATTGAGTCCCAGAACTACCGCTGGTCCCAGAGCCAGACGCATATAGCCCTGTTGCAGAGTGAAGAGTTTCAAAACCGGATTGTGGAGAAGTTGACGCCCCTCTGGTTGAAGCGTCTGGGCGGATCGGTGACGGAGTTGACCCCGGTTTTCGTGACCAAGCAGGCAAGGGGTACGGAGAGGGGTGTTGTGCTAAATAATATTTCCCTGGAACTCTCCATACTCAACTCGCATCCTGCTTATGCTCGGGCCTATCTCGCTGAGGCCATTCGGCAATTTCAGGTGCAGCGGGAACTGATTAAGGGGGAATCCTACGGTTCAGCCACTCGCTTACTGGAGGATGAATTAACCCGGCTTCGGGATCAGATCCGGGCGGCTGAGGATGAGGTGATTGAGTTCCAGCGGGTGAACCAGATGGAGTATGTCCAGGAGAAGGGGCGCGTTGAACTGGGCTATCTGAATCAACTGGTCGGGCGTCAGCAGCAGTTGAATACCGAGAAATGGATGCTGGAGGTGCAGTATCCCCGGCTGAAAGGGCAATCCCTGGAGATGATCCAGTCGGCCCTCTCCCTGACAAGAGCCACGGGTTTGATTACCCCGGTGGGGATGGCGACCAATGCGGAGTCGTCATCCTCCCTTTTGTCCCTTCGGTCTGACGGGGTGGCCTCCGATGATGGTCATGTCTGGCAGGATGAGCGGTTAAAACTGACCCGACTGGAGCAGCAGCGGAAAGAATTGGCGGTCTATACTCAGGAGGAGAATCCCAAGCTGAGGTCGCTGGACGAAGAGATTGCGACGTTGCGTAAGGACATCCAACTTCAGGCTGACCTCGAATACTCCAAGGTGAAAGAGAGGATGTCGGCGATCACTTATCAAGTGGATGCCTTGGAAGAGGCACAGCGACGCTGGCGGAATTCTTACCTCATGGCAAGCAAGAAGACATCCGAACTCCGGCAACTTCAGGCGGCGGTGGTGCGACTGGAAGGATCGGCCAACCAGCTTCAGGCCAAACTGAATGATCTCAAGGTGGATCAGGAGATCAAGGGGGAGCATTTTATCCAGACGCGACCGATTAAAACGGCTGATAAGCCGACTTGGCCGGATCCGTTCAAGATTCTTCTGGCCGCACTGGTAGGCGGGTTGGGGAGTGGTTTAGGGTTGGCCATGTTGGCCTTTTTTATGGACGACAAAGTTCAATCCGTGACCGATGTCGAGGCGTCCATTGGGGTTCCGTTTCTGGGGGGGGTGCCGTTCTGGGTGCATGGGGATTTAACCGACCGGGTGCGTCCGATTGTGAGCGACCAACACCGGTCCGGTGCGGCGGAGGCGTACCGGGCGCTGCGCACCAATGTGCTTTCAGCGGTGGAAAAAGCGGGGAAGAAAGTGATTTTGCTTACAAGCGCGGATTCAAAGGAGGGGAAAACACTCACCACGCTCAACCTGTCCATCATGATCGCCAAGACCGGGAAAAAGGTGCTCTTGCTGGACATGGATCTTCGACGCGGCCTGTTGCACAAGTCATTTGAGCTTGAGCGGACGCCTGGAATCGTGGATGTGTTGAAGGAGAACAAGCCCTTAACGGATGTGATCGTCAAGACCACGAATGAGAACCTCTGGTTTGCGCCGGCAGGATCCATTGAAAAGAACACATCGGAGTTGTTGCATTCGATCGATTTGGAGGAGTTTTTCGGGCCGGTACTGGATCAATATGATTACATCCTCATGGATACGGCTCCCGTGTTGCGCGTGACCGATACCGTGATTCTGGCGGCCTGCCCGTTGGTTTGTGTGATCTATGTGTCGCACGCCAACCGCACCTCCAAGCCCACCATCAAGTATTCGCTTGATATGCTGGGGGATGTTCACATCATTGGGATGATCGTCAACAGCATTGAGATGCATCGGATCAGCAGTTTGTATTATGCCTACCAGTATCCGAATTATGCCTATTACAGTTATGCGTACCGATACGGCTATAATTATGACCTGTATGACGAGCATGGTCGCCGGGCGCCCATGGGTCCCTGGAGTAACATGCGCCGGGTAGCAGCCCGCTGGATCAGGAAGACGTTCCTACCTTCGGAGTAGACAACACTATGGCAGCCCACAGGAGTTACCTGCAAAAACAGATGATCTGGCTTGGGGCGCTAGATGCCTTGTGTCTGATTGTCGGGGTGATTGCCGGGGTGGCCATCCGGCTGGGTCCGGAAGAGTTCATCAGCCATATTGACACCTACATTTCCGGTTGGTTCTATCTCGCCGTGGCCGTGCTGGCTTCCAATTATATAACCGGCAGTTATGGATTGGAGCTTAGGCTGTCCCGTTTCAATATGGCGGTTAACTGGGTCTTTTCAATGACCATGGCCATTCTGGTGGTTAGTATCACGTCCTATGCTTGGTTGAATGCCATTCTAGGCCGCGGTGTTCTCGCATTGGCGGTAGGGGTGTATTCCTTTTTATGGCTGACGTTGAGGCTGCTGATTTATCATTATTTATTCAGGAAAGACCCCCTGGCCTATCGGGTCGCCATCCTGGGGACAGGCTCCCGCGCCAAGGCGGATAGGGCGCTGGTTCAGGATTTCGATCTGCGCCCGAAACATAAAGTTGTGGCTATGATCCAAATTGAGCAGGGACAAAAACACCTGAGTAGTGAACCGGGTGTTTTGTCGCAAGGGCATTCCAACGCAGGGGAGGGCAGCATCATTCATTGCAGCCCGGCCCATGTGGCGGCGACCGTGCGGATGCTGAATTGTGATGTGCTGTTGGTGGCGGTTGAACGAGAAGAGGAACTGGCGGGCGTATATCCGCAAATGAGGCGGCTTCGTTTTGAGGGGGTGTCTGTGCTCTCGCCCTTGAATGTGGCTGAGGTGTATTGCGGGAAAGTGCCGTTAACCCTCGTGGATGAACACTGGCTGATGCACGCCAGTCAGGGGCATGTTACTCCGATGGCTATGCGTTTTAAGAGGATTGCGGATATATTTTTAATTATTCTGATGTCCCCTGTGGTGATTTATCTGGGGGTCATGGTGGCCTTGATCGTCAAGCTTTCGGAACCCCGCAGTCCGGTTTTTTACATGCAGGAGCGTGTGGGCCGGTTTGGGCGGATATTCAAAATATTCAAGTTCCGGACGATGCGGCCGGGGGCGGAGTTGAAGGACGGGGCGGTGTGGTCGCCGGTGAATGATTCAAGAATCACATGGGCCGGCAGGTCGTTGCGGAAGTATCGTCTGGATGAATTGCCCCAGTTATGGAATGTCCTGAAGGGAGAGATGAGCCTGGTGGGTCCGCGCCCTGAGCGCCCCGAATTGGTGGAAAAGCTGGAGAAGGTGGTTCCGTACTATCGGGAGCGTGAGAATCTGCTTCCCGGACTCACCGGTTGGGCGCAGATCCGTTATCCCTACGGCGCGACCATCGAGGATGCGCGTTCCAAGCTTGAATACGATCTCTACTATCTACAGAATTTATCCATGGCGCTTGACCTCCGTATCTTGCTTCGCACCCTGCGAATTGTCCTGTTTGGGATGGAACGCGTAGTGAGGTAGGCGGGGGAGTTGTGGATATTAAATCATGTAGTTGAATGATTTTCCCGGCTCGCGAGCCTGCTGTTTCTCGACCAGCTCCTGCAGCGTGATACCCGTCATCGTTTTCTTGAGGGAATCCTCGATTTGAGCCCAAACCTCACGGGTTACACATGCTGAACTGCGGTTGCATAGTTCTGATTTATCCAGACAATCAACCAGCGTTACCGGACCCTCTAATGCCGAAATGATATCAAGAATAGTAATCTGATCTGGCGGCTTGGCCACACTATAGCCACCTTTCGGCCCACGCGTCGATGTCACCAGACCTGATGCTTTTGCGAGATTGATGACCTGCCAGAGATATTTTTCAGATATATCCTGTCGCTTGGAAATGTCACTCAGATTCACAGGCCCTTTATCTTGATGAGTGGCAAGATCAAGAAGGATTCGTAAACCGTATCTTCCCTTGGTCGATATTTTCATTGTGTCCCTCTCGGCATGGCTAGACTAATCTGCGGATTCAGAAGTTGTTAAGTAGAGTATCAGGCGTAAATATAACGGTAAAGTAAAAAACTATTCTTTATATCTATTGACATTGGTTTTTTATATTATATGATGTCTATCAGTTTAGTCGATATATATAGAAGTGAGGTGGTGTAGAATGAGTCAAGCACTAACAACTTTATTGGCGCAGGCGGGTAATAGGTTTGATTCGAAAACTGGAGCCATATCCGTACCCATTTACCAGACGGCGTCATTTGGTCATCCCGCTCTTGGACAGTCGACGGGATTTGATTATTCCCGAACTGTTAATCCAACCCGGCTTGTTTTAGAAGAAACTCTGGCCAAGGCCGAAGGGGGGCACAAGGGGTTTGCTTTTGCCTCAGGTTTGGCCGCCATTGATGCTGTTCTCCATCTTTTTCAAGGTGGGGATCGCATTATAGTGACGGAAGATCTCTATGGCGGGACGTTTCGTCTCTTTGAAAAGGTGTTCCGTCCTCTCGGGATTGATGCGGTCTATGTGGATACCTCGGATATCGCGGCGGTACGTATCGCATTGAAAAAGACGGGCATAAAAGCTCTTTTCGTGGAAAGTCCCACCAATCCGCTTCTCAAAATTTCGGATCTTCGAGCGATTGCCGAAGCGGCGCGTGCGCAGGGCGTTCTGACGATCGTTGATAACACATTTCTCACTCCTGTTTTCCAGCGACCGCTGGCGTTGGGCACTGACGTTGTGGTTTACAGCGCCACGAAGTATCTGGCCGGTCACAATGATGTGGTTGCGGGGATTGTGGTGACCGGAAATCCTGAACTTTCGGATCGCATCGGATTTTACCAGAACGCCATTGGTGGTGTGCTGGGACCCCAGGATTCCTGGCTGACTCTGAGGGGGCTCAAGACACTTCCCCTGCGACTTCGTCAACAACAGGATAATGCCGGTGTCATCGCCCTCTGGCTCGCTTCACACCCGCGGGTTCGCCGAGTGTACTATCCTGGACTGCCGAATCACCCCGGACGAACCATTTTGGATCGTGAACACAGTGGGTATGGTGGGATGATTTCTTTTGAGGTGGATGATGCCGCCCGTATTCCATCTGTTTTGGCGGGAGTCAAGGTGTTCACGTTTGCCGAAAGTCTGGGCGGGGTGGAATCGCTGATCACCTATCCTGCCGTGCAAACTCATGCCGATATGGAGCCCGCCCTCCGGGAGCGTCTGGGGATCAATGACCGCTTGGTTCGACTATCGGTGGGCATTGAGGATGTCGGTGAATTGATCGCCGACTTGCAGGAGGTGTTATGAAGCTTCAAACCCGTTTGATTCATTCGGGCAAAGACCGGGATCCGTATACAGGGGCGTCCAGCATTCCCATTTATCAGGCCTCCACATTTGCCCAGCAGGATCCGGAGCATTTGGGGCAATACGATTACGCCCGCAGCGGGAATCCCACCCGTGAAGCGCTGGAGCAGGCGATTGCCACGCTGGAGGGCGGCGCCCGCGGACTCGCGTTTGCCTCAGGAATGGCGGCCACATCTTCAGCGCTCATGCTCTTTTCGCCCGGCGACCATCTGGTGGTGGGGCGGGATATTTATGGCGGCACGTACCGCGTCTTAACCACGCTGTTTAAGCAATGGAAGCTGGAGGCGACCTTTGCCGACAGCACCGACGCGGCGAGTGTCGAGAACGCCATTACCCCCGCCACGCGCGCGCTGTTCGTCGAAACCCCCGCCAATCCTTTACTGTCCATCACCGACCTGCGTGCCATGGTGGATATCGCCCGGAATCACAACCTTTTGGCGATTACCGATAACACGTTCATGACGCCCTATTATCAGCGGCCCCTCGAACTCGGGTTCGATATTGTAGTGCATAGCGCAACAAAATTCCTGGGTGGCCACAGCGATCTTATCGCTGGACTGGCGGTCACCCGCGACGAGGCTCTGGGACACCGGCTGAAGGCTATTCAAAACACCTTCGGCGCCATTCTGGGCCCCCAGGATTCGTGGCTTGTCTTGCGCGGCATCAAGACGCTCGGGGTTCGCATGGATGCCCAGCAACGCTCGGCGGGGTTGATTGCGCAATGGTTGCTCACGCGGCCTGAGGTGAAGCGGGTCTATTATCCGGGCTTGGAGCAACATCCGGGGCATGACACGCATCAGGCGCAAGCCTCAGGAGCTGGCGCGGTGCTTTCGTTTGAACTCCACGAGGTGGCGACGGCTTTGAATCTTTTGAAGCGCGTGAAATTGCCGCTGATGGCCGTCAGTCTGGGTGGGGTGGAGAGTATTTTGTCCTATCCGGCTACGATGTCGCATGCGGCCATGCCGAAGGCGGAGCGTCTGGCGCGGGGGATCTCGGACAGCCTGGTTCGGCTATCCGTCGGGTTGGAAGCGCCGGAAGATTTGATGGCGGACATGGAAGCCGCATTGGGGAAATAAGATAACAACAGGAGAAAATCATGAGCAAGATATACGCAGATAATTCGCAATCCATCGGCCATACGCCGCTGGTCAAACTGAACCATGTAACGAAGGGCGCCAAGGCGACGGTGCTGGCGAAGATCGAAGGACGCAACCCGTCCTATTCGGTCAAATGCCGGATCGGGGCCGCCATGATTTGGGATGCCGAAAAACGCGGTTTGTTGAAGCCAGGCGTGGAGATTATCGAGCCCACCAGCGGCAATACCGGTATTGCGCTGGGCTATGTCGCCGCCGCCCGTGGTTATAAACTGACGCTGACCATGCCCGAGACGATGAGCATTGAGCGCCGTCGGGTGCTGGCCGCCTTTGGCGCCACCCTGATTCTGACGCCGGGCGCTGAAGGCATGAAGGGGGCCATCAAGCGCGCGGAGGAAATCGCCGCCGCCGAACCCGGCCGGTATTTTCTTCCGCAGCAATTCAAGAATCCGGCCAATCCGGAGATTCACGAAAAGACGACCGGTCCGGAAATCTGGGAAGATACCGATGGCGCCATTGACGTCCTGGTGTCGGGCGTGGGCACGGGCGGAACGATCACAGGAGTTTCCCGCTACATCAAAAAGACGCGTGGAAAACAGATCCTGTCGGTGGCGGTTGAACCGAAAGAAAGCCCCGTGATTACCCAGAAACGGCTCGGACAGGAACTGAAGCCAGGTCCGCATAAGATTCAGGGCATCGGGGCGGGCTTCATTCCCGATACCCTGGATCTCTCGCTGGTGGACCGTGTGGAGCAGGTGGATAGCGCGGAGGCGGTTGCTTTTGCCCGGCGCCTGGCGAAGGAGGAAGGGCTGCTGGTGGGAATCTCTTGCGGTGCCGCGGCCGCCGTTGCCGTTCGCCTTGCACAACAGGATGAATTCGCCGGAAAAACCATTGTAGTGGTGCTCCCGGATGCCGGGGAGCGGTATCTTTCGACGGTATTGTTCGAGGGAATCGGGGTATAATTTGGATTTAGAGTGTTTAGAATCCCAATCGCCGGAAACCATTCTCCGCTGGGCGCTGGACCGTTTTCATCCGCATGTGGCGATCGCCGCCAGTTTTCAGGATGCGGTTCTGCTGCATATGGCGAGTGTGATCCGGCCGGATGTTCGTATCTTTTCCCTGGATACCGGCCGGTTGCCGGAGGAGACCTATGCGTTTGCCGAAGCGGTGAGAACCCGGCTCAAGGTCCACATTGAGTGGTATTTCCCGCAGCATGATGCGGTTGAGGCGCTTGAACGCGGAAAAGGCCTATATTCGTTTCGCGAAAGTCTTGCGGCCCGAAAGGAATGTTGCGGAATCCGCAAGGTGGAGCCTCTGAACCGGGCACTGGCCGGATTAAAGGCCTGGATTACCGGGTTGCGGAGTGAAGATGGCGAGACGCGTGCGGATCTGAAGGTAGTGGAAGAGGATGGGGCGCATGGGGGCATCTTGAAGATCAATCCCCTGGCGAGTTGGACGACGCAGGACATGGAGTCGTATATCCAGAAACACCGGCTTCCAATTCATTGTCTGACGGAAGCCGGTTATCCATCCATTGGGTGCGCCCCTTGCACCCGGGCCGTGGAACCCGGCCAGCCATTGCGCTCAGGCCGGTGGTGGTGGGAGGATCCGGAGCATAAGGAATGTGGCTTGCATGGGCGATAATCAGGGAGTGAAACAATGAACCATTTGGAAAGACTCGAAGCACAGAGTGTGCATATTTTGCGTGAGGCCTACCGTGAATTCAAGGGTCTCGTCATGCTGTGGTCGATCGGGAAAGACAGCACTGTGCTTTTATGGCTCGCTCGGAAAGCCTTTTTCGGGCATGTGCCGATCCCGCTGATGCATATTGACACCTCCCACAAGATCCCCGAGATGATCACCTACCGCGACCAGCTGGTGAAGGAGTGGGGCCTGAATATGCTGGTGGGGCAGAACAAGGAAGCCCTGGCCGCCAAGATAACCTATCCCGATGGGGCGATTAACCGGATTGAATGTTGCAAACGGTTGAAGAGCGAAGCACTGAAGCACACGCTTTCGGGTGAGTGGCCCCGCTTACGATTTGATCACCAGCTGGGGCGGTATGCCGTGGATACCGGATCAGAAGCGTTTACCGGCGTGATTGTCGGGGTCAGGGCGGATGAGGAGGGGAGCCGATCCAAAGAGCGCACTTTTTCGCCGCGTGACAAGGCGAACGACTGGGATGTAGCTGATCAGCCGCCGGAGTTGTGGAACCAATACAAGACCGACTTCGCGCCTGGCACGCATGTCCGGATTCATCCCCTGCTCGACTGGACGGAGCTGGATATCTGGGAATACATCGCGGCGGAGAATATTCCCGTGACCCCGCTTTACTTCGATCAAGGAACAGGCAAGCGCTACCGGTCACTGGGCTGCTATCCCTGCACGAAGCCGGTGGATTCCAAGGCGGTCAATGTGAGGGACATCATCGTGGAACTGAAGACCGGAAAGTTTGCCAACATCGCCGAACGATCGGGGCGGGAGCAGGACAAGGAAGATGGCGGCGGGCTCGAAACCTTGCGGCGCGATGGATACATGTGAGAAAAGAATTATGACAAAGTCAGACAATTTAGAATCCCTGAGTCTTGTGATTCTGGGACATGTGGATCACGGAAAAAGCACCGTTATCGGCCGGCTTCTCGCCGATACCGGCGCCTTGCCGGAAGGCAAACTGGACCAGGTGAAAGAGTTATGCAAACGCACCTCTAAACCGTTTGAATATGCCTTTCTTCTGGATGCGCTGAAGGATGAGCGGGATCAGGGAATCACCATCGATGCCGCGCGATGCTTTTTTAAAACCGCCAAACGACGGTACCTGGTGTTTGATGCGCCTGGGCATGTGGAGTTCCTGCGCAACATGATTACCGGGGCGGCCAAGGCGGAGGCCGCGTTTCTGGTGATTGATGCCCATGAGGGGATCAAGGAAAACTCCAAGCGCCACGGCTACATCGCCTCCA
Organism: bacterium; assembly: GCA_037132275.1. Classification (GTDB taxonomy): domain Bacteria; phylum Verrucomicrobiota; class Kiritimatiellia; order CAIKKV01; family CAITUY01; genus JAABPW01. The sequence goes on along the minus strand of JBAXPK010000018.1, from coordinate 12,725 downwards.
TGCTGGGGCTGCGTCAGATTTCCGTTCTCGTTAATAAGATGGACCTGATCGGGTACAGCCAGTCGGGATTCGAGGAAGTCAAGAAGGAGTACACTGAATTTCTGAAACGGCTCAATATCCGTCCGGTCAGTTTCATCCCGATCAGCGCGATGTCTGGCGCCAATATGACGGCGCGTGCCCCGGAAATGAACTGGTATGACGGCCCCTCAGTTCTGGGTCAGTTGGATGCGTTTGAGAACGAACAGTCCGGGACAAATGGTCCGCTCAGGTTTCCGGTACAGGACATTTATAAATTCACGGCGAGCGGTGATGATCGCCGGATTATTGCCGGGACGCTCCGGGCCGGGACCGTGCATCGCGGGGATGAGGTCATCTTTCAGCCTTCCGGAAAGAGGGCGCGGATCGCCTCCATTGAGGCGTTCAACCGGCCGCCTCAAGAAATAGCCGTGGCGGGCGAGGCCACCGGGTTTACCCTGGATTGCGAACTCTATCTCAAGCCGGGCGAGTTGATGACCCGGCTGGCGGATCTCGCACCCGAGGTGGGCACCCGCTTCCGGGTGAATCTCTTCTGGATGGGGAAAGCCCCGATGATCCAGCAGAAAACCTACAAGCTTAAGCTGGGAGCGGCCCGGGTGTCTGTGAATCTGGTGAACGTAATCCATGTTCTGGATGCATCGGAGTTGACCACCGAGGCGAACAAGCAGCAGGTGGATCGTCATGATGTGGCCGAGTGCGTGTTGGAGACCGTGCGGCCGATTGCGTTTGACCGGATCGATGCCGTGCGTGACACGGGACGGTTTGTGGTGGTGGATAATTTTGAAATTGCCGCCGCCGGTATTATCCTGGAATCCCTGCATGAGAAAACCTCGGTTTTGGGCGAGCATGTGCGTGAGCGTGAGTTCCGTTGGACGCCGAGCGCCATCAGCACTGCGGAGCGAAACCAGGCCTATGGGCATGGCTCCAAACTCGTGGTGTTCACCGGTAACGACGGCGCGCGCCTGGATCTCGTGGCGGCGGCGCTGGAGCAGCGTCTGTTCCGCAGCGGGTTCAAAACGTACTGCCTGCGCTGGGCGAACATGTTGCGCGGCTTGGATGCCGACCTGGCCCGCGCACAGGATATCCGCGATGAGCATATCCGTCGTTTAGGTGAACTGGCCCGCATTATGACCGACTCGGGTCAAATCGTGGTGACGGCGGTGACCGGCGCGGATGAGAGCGACTTGCGTGCGTTGGAACAGCTTAACCAGCCGAACGAAATCCTGTTTGTGCAGGTGGGCAACACGGGCGATAACGGGGCGCGCGCCGGCGTGAGAATCTCCGATACTGACGCCGTGGCCGCCGGCGTGGATGCCGTGTGCGAGGCGCTGAAACGCAAGCAGGTGATTTTAGAATACTGCATTTAAGGGTAAGAAGGATTTTTCAATGGATACGCACAAACGGAGTATTGTCAAATCCCTTTCGTACCGGGTGATTGGCACCATCATTACGGCGCTGTTAGGATGGGCCTTTACCGGTTCGTTCAAGTTGGGGCTAAGCATGGGACTCCTGGATTCGGCGATCAAGATAGGCGTGTTTTACGGGCACGAGCGGTGTTGGCATCGGGTTAAATGGGGCCGTATCCCCTATGAGGTGAACCTCAACGAAGGCGGCGGAATTTAAAATATGACGAGTTCAGATAACAATCGGGTTGATTTTGCGCAGGATATTGAAGCGTACGCGAGTGATGTGGCGCAGTTCATCGCTGGCAGTATTCCGGCGACCGCTTTCAAGGGATTGGCTTCGTTACGCGGGGTGTATGAGCAACGCGCGAGCGGAACCTTTATGCTCAGGGTGCGGCTTACGGGCGGGGTGCTGACGGCCACTCAAGCCCGAACCTTGGCCGAGCTTAGCCGACGCTACGCCGATGGCGGACTCCACGTCACCACGCGCCAGAACATTCAATTTCACGGGCTACGCATCGGCGATACCCCGGAGGTGATGCGCCGGCTCAGGCAGAGCGGGTTGCTCAGCAAGGGCGGCGGCGGGAATACGGTGCGAACCGTGGTGACGTGCCCCTATGCCGGAGTGTGCCCATCGGAGGTGTTTGATGTGACGCCCCATGCCCAGGCCATTACGGACTACCTGCTCTCCCTGGCGGGAAGTTATACGCTGCCGCGGAAATACAAGATCGCCGTCAGCGGGTGCCGGGCGGATTGCGCGTTCGCGCGGGCCACGGATCTGGGCTGCGTGGCCGAGGTGCGTGACTCGGTTCCGGGGTTCAAGGTGTACACCGGCGGCGGGATGGGCGCCCATTCGCGACCGGCCGATGCGTTGCGGGAATGGATCCCGGCCACCGAGATCATCCGGGTGGCCGAGACGGTGCGACGGTTGTTTGACCGGCTGGGCGACCGGGCCAACCGGGCGCGTGCCCGATTACGGTTCGCCGTCGAGCGGATCGGTGTGGCGGCGTTCAGCGAGAATTTCGACGCCGAACTGGCCGCAGTCCGCGCCGATGCGGTTCAAACTTGCAAGTGTTCCGTCACCATTCGTGCCCCGTCGGTTTTTGAGCCGCCCCGCGTGGAGGCGTCATCGCCGACAAGCTGCGGATTGCCGGTGGTGCGCCAGCATCAGACGGGACAGGTGAGCGTTCCCCTGCATGTGCCGCTGGGGGTTTTGCCGGCAGCCGATCTTGAGGCGTTGGCGGGAATGGCCGAACGGTTCAGCGGCGAGGCGGGGCTTCGCGCCACGCGCGAGCAGAACCTGATTTTGCGATCCGTGCCGGCGGGAAAACTGTCAGCCCTCGCGGAGGCACTGCAAACTCTATCGACGAAGGTTACGGCCCCGGCTGTGTTGGAGCACTTTGTGTCCTGTACCGGGGCGACGACGTGCCGGTTAGGGTTATGCTGGTCGCGAGGGGTGGCAAAAGCCAGTGCCACTGCGATTCAGGAGGCAGGACTCAGGAACACCCTGGACGGTCTCATGATCCACGCCAGTGGTTGTCCCAATGCCTGCGGCCAGCACCCGCTGGCCGCCATCGGTTTGTGCGGGGCGTTGATGAGGCATGAAGGCCATTCCCTGCCCGCCTATAAAGTGATGCTTGGCGGCGGGGACAAGGAAGTTGGCGCGGTGTTTTCCAAATCAGTCGGAACGATTCCCGCCCGTGCCATTCCTGACGTGCTGGTGGCGTTACTGCGTGACTACCTGGCGAATCATAAGTCTCATGAACCCTTTTTAGCCTACGTGGAACGTCAAGGGGCGCCACATTTCGACGCCCTGATGAAGGCGCATCAAGCAATACCATCCCACGAGACGAATCCCGATTTCTATAGTGACTGGCAGTGATCGTTTGTTTACCGTAGCGTCGCGTTGACCGCGTGGCTGGCTTTCCCTACACTGGGCCGCATGAAGACGGAACATGAACGATTATCCATCCTGCTGTTCTATGCGTATGTCCTGTTGCTGGGGTTTCTCGCCTTTCAGATCCTCCGGCCCTTTCTGATGCCGCTGGCTTGGGCTGGGGTACTGGCGCTTTGCCTGTGGCCATTGTTTAATAAACTGGCTGCACGGTGGGGGAACAACCGGGCGGCTGGCGCGATGACGCTGCTGGCGGCGGTTTTGATCATCGGGCCGGCCGTGTGGATCGGCATTACCCTTGTCGAGCAAGCTTCGCAGGTAGTGGCGGAGATACAAAAAACCCTGGCGCTGGTTGAGAACCAGGACAAGTTCAGGAATTTATGGGCAAGGGTAGGAACCCAGGTGCCGCTCCCCCCGCTGGGTGAACTGAGAGGGCGGATCACGGAATGGGCGGGAACGTTGACCTCCGCCGTTGCCGGGCAGGCGGCCGGCATCATTCAGAATGTTACCATCGTAGTATTCAAGACGGTGATCACCTTTTTCGCGCTTTTCTTCTTCCTGCGGGATGGCGGACGGGCTCCGGATCTAATCCGCAGTTTCTTGCCATTCCGACAAGAACAGCAGGATACGTTGATCAAGCAAACGCGTGAGTTGATCTTCTCCGGGATCACCGCCACACTGGTCATCGCCTTTGCCCAGGGATGTGTTGGTGGCATCATCTTTGCCATCCTGGGAATCAAGGCGCCTGTCTTCTGGGGCTTGTGCATGGGCTTTTGCGCCCTGATCCCGGTGGTGGGAACCTCCCTGATCTGGGGGCCGGCTGCCGTCAGCCTGATGGTGGATGGGCAGTGGGTTCAGGGCGTGATCCTCCTGGGGTGCGGGATCGGGGTGATCGGAATGCTGGATAATATTTTCAGGCCGCTGCTGTTGCAAGGCAAGACGACCATGAATGGCTTGCTGATGTTCCTGAGTATCCTGGGCGGGCTTGCCGCATTTGGATTCATTGGGCTGATCCTGGGGCCGGTCGTTATGGCGGCGACCGTGAGTCTGACGGGGATGCTGACAGAGGGAGTCGGGGAGAGTGTGAAGCGTGACGGGTGAGGAGAGATTAATTCATGGACATGACGATTGATTCTTTGGGTGTGCCGCGGCTTCCCTCACCACTGAATTGGACGGTGAATGAGCAGGTGCGTATCCCTTACGGTATCACCCATCAACCGGGCGTAACGGCTACGGAGGACATTCTTTTTGAAGTGGCCGGGCCGCGGGAAAAACTCTTTTTCAACAGGAGCGAAGTGAAGGCGGGGATCGTCACCTGCGGGGGCCTGTGCCCCGGACTTAATAATGTGATCCGCTCCATTTATTATGAGCTGAGTCATGCCTATGGGGTGCAGGAGGTCTATGGATTCCTCTACGGATATCAGGGCTTGGACCCGGTCCGGGGCGGTGAACCCTTGCGGCTCACGGCTGAACTGGTGGATCCGATTCACCGCCGCGGCGGTACGGTGATCGGCACCTCGCGCGGACCTGTGGATCCGGTGATGGCGATCGATAACATGATCAAGCGCGGCATTAACATGCTTTTTTGTGTCGGGGGTGATGGAACCCAGCGTGGCGCCAACGCGCTTCACCAGGAGGCACAACGCCGGGGATATCCGCTGGCCGTGGTGGGCATCCCGAAAACCATCGATAACGATGTCGGTTATGTGGCGCGAACCTTCGGGTATTTGACCGCCGTGGAGGAGGTTCGTAATATTCTAGACTGCGCCCACATGGAGGCGCGCAGTGTCCTGAACGGGATCAGTCTGGTCAAGGTGATGGGGCGGCATGCAGGGTTTATTGCAGCGGGAGCGACGATTGCCAGTCAGGATGTTAATTTTACACTGATTCCCGAAGTGCCCTTCGCATTGGAGGGGAAGGCCGGTTTTCTTGAGGCGCTCAAGACCCGTATTCTTCGGCGGGCCCATGCGGTGATTGTCGTGGCCGAAGGCGCCGGGCAGGATTTGCTGGCGCAGAACAGCCCCGGGCGGGATGCCTCAGGTAACTTGAAGCTCGGGGATATCGGAATATTCCTCAAGGATCGGCTGGAGGCCTACTTCAAGAAGGAGGGGCTTCCGGCGGTGTTCCGGTATTTCGATCCCAGTTATGTTATCAGAAGTCAGCCCGCGAACCCTGAAGACTCGATCCTTTGTGATCTATACGCCCGTAATGCCGTTCATGCGGCGATGGCGGGCAAGACAGGCCTGGTGATCGGATATCTTCATGACACGTTTATTCATGTTCCAGTCGAGGCGAGCGTGAGCAAGAAAAAGCAGCTCGAACCTGACGGCGATTGGTGGCATGCCGTTCTGGCCTCTACGGGTCAGCCCGCCCGATTTGAGTGAAAAGCAATGCAAAGTGCGACATTCTGTCATAGGGAAAACCCTGATGCAAAATCAGGGTTTTCCCTATTGTTGCAAATGGACACCTATTCTATATTTGGTTCAGTCAACGGGCTAAGTGGTGGTTGTCATCTTTGATGCCGCACCCCCCTGTGGCAGATGTGTAGACGCTGTTCCTCCGCAAGTTATGGCAAGCGCATCCGCACTACTTACCCGTTGATTTTTTTTGCCTTCCCCCCTTATACATAGTTTTCTATTCCCTATGTGCCGCACAATGGAGACATCAAGGGCTGGACAATCGGACACGGGCGGAAGTATACTTCGCGGGCATCGAGGGGGCCGGGAAGTCACGCATGAAACCATTTAAGGGAAATTCGACACTGGAGTTTGCCTCAGCCGAAAACGTACGGAGAGAGCAGACTGAACGGTTAAGGCGGCATCTTGCCTGGTGTTCCTCCCAGTCGCCATATTACCGTCGTTTGTTTACCGAACAGAAAATTAAAGCAGGACAAGTCACGGTGGAAAACCTCCCGGCTCTGCCTCTGACGAGCAAGACGGATTTCGCCTGCCACAATGACGAGTTTCTGGCGGTGGCGCCGGAGGCTATTGTGGATATCGTGCTGTCTTCAGGAACCACGGGGAAACCAACCCGGGTGATGTACACCGAGCGAGATCTTCAGCGGTTGGCCTATAATGAGCATGTCTCCTTTGCAGGGTGCGGGATCACCGCCGCCGATGTGGCACTGCTGACCTGTACGATGGATCGGTGCTTCATCGCCGGGCTTGCCTATTTTCTGGGGATGCGATCCCTGGGCGCCGCCGCGATCCGTAATGGCCACGGGACGCTCGCCAGTCACCTGGAGATCATCAAGACGATCCAGCCGACCGTGCTGGTTGGAGTTCCCTCTTTTCTGAGGAAACTCGCGGTTTTTATCAACAGCCATGGAGTGGATGCGCGCCAGACCTCAGTCCGGAAGCTGGTGTGCATAGGCGAACCGGTTCGAGGCGCGGATATGGTCCCGCTTAAACTGGGAAGCGATCTGCATGACCTCTGGAATGTAGAGGCCTATTCGACATACGCCTCGTCCGAATGCATCTCCACCTTCTGCGAATGCACGGCCCGGCAGGGAGGGCACTTGCATCCCGACCTGGCGATCATGGAGATTGTGAATGAATACGGCAGACCCGTTGCATCAGGTCAGCCTGGGGAATTGGTCCTGACTCCCTTGGATATCGAGGGAATGCCCCTGGTACGGTTCAAGACGGGGGATATCAGTTTCATGCTGACCGATCCCTGTCCCTGCGGCCGCACTTCGCCGCGGCTGGGGCCTATTCTGGGACGGAACCAGCAGATGATGAAAATCCGGGGCACGTCGCTCTATCCCCAGGCCGTCTTCGCCGCTCTCGATGAAATCAAGGATATTGGGGATTATTATCTGGAAATCACCAGCACCGCCGATTTGGCGGATGAATTAACCATTCATCTCGGGGCAAGGGTGGGGCAGCCATCCCCGGATTGGATCCGGGAACGACTGCAAGCCTGCCTCCGCGTGACGCCTCTCATCGTCATTGACCCTGAGGAGAAAGTCCGGCAACATCTTTACTCGCCCGAATCACGGAAACCCGTGCGGGTCTTTGACAGGAGAAAGATTTTGTGAGTTGTCACAACCTCATGATCGGGTCGGAATTTTCGAAGGAGGATATTGCCTATGCGACAGCCAATAGGCGGTTGCTCTCCATGGAAATCGAACTCGGTCTTCAGTGTAATTTCCGCTGTCAGTATTGCTATCTCGGTCATGGCGGGGACAAAGTTAATGTATTGAGTGGTGACGAAATCCGTGGAGCCGTTTCTCAGGCTAAGGCGATTGGGGCCCGGAAAATTATTCTGCTGGGCGGCGAGCCCATGATTTTTCCCGGAGTCATGGAGATCCTCGCCTTTCTCCGCGCCGAGCAACTGGACGTTGAGATTTTCACCAACGGCACCAATGTCACGGCCGAAAACGCCATGCGTATGTACGATTTGGGCGTGCAGGTTGTCCTGAAGATGAATAGCTTCAAGGAGTCCGTTCAGGATGAGTTGGCTGGAGTGAAGGGTGCCTATCAGATTATTCAGGAAGCGTACCGGAATTTGCGGGAGGCCGGCTTTCCCTCCGAGGGACATCCCATGGCGGTTAGCACGGTGATTTGCAACCAGAATCTGCCCGAGATTATCGAAATGTGGGAATGGCTGCGCGATCAGAAGATCACGCCTTATTTCGAAATCATTACCCCGCAGGGGAACGCGCAGGATAATTTTCATCTGGCTGTTGACCTGCCCGTTCTTCAGAAACTCTTTCATGAGCTTGCCGACTTGGATCACGCCCGGTTTGGTGTCCGCTGGGAACCCCAGCCCCCGCTGGTTGGTGACCGCTGCCTGCGCCATCAGTTCTCCTGCCTGATTACGGCGCGTGGCGATGTGATGCCGTGTGTCGGGGTGACCATCCCCGTGGGGAATATCCGGGAACGTCCGTTGGCGGATATTCTCCGGGATAGCGAGGTGGTTCAGGATCTGCGGCGGTATAAGGACATGATCCGTGGTCCCTGTGCGGCCTGCGAAAAGGCCGAGTCCTGTTACGGCTGCCGCGGGGCGGCATACCAGATGACCGGGGACTATCTGGCCTCTGATCCGCTGTGCTGGCGGAATGCGGACCGCGGGAACGAGATCATGAAGTTGCCCGTCGAGGCAGGACGGATGATCCCCCAACAGGCCCCGATGCGGCTGGTGGAATCCCTGGTTTCGGTGGGCGACCGGGTGGCGGTGGTGGAGACCTCCATTACAAAAGATAATCTGTTTGTGAATGACGATGGGACGCTGGATGACATTGCCTATCTGGAGCTGATTGCCCAGGCTGCCGCCGCCATGAATGGCTTTCGCACGTCGGTCCGTGGCGGAAACGAACCGGAGGGCTATCTGCTCGGGGCGCGGCAGTTTGAAGTGCTGGAACCGGCCCGGTTGGGAGATACGTTACGAATCCGGGTCTTCAAGGCCACGAAATTTGGTGATTTTGGGATCATTGAGGGCCAGGTTTTTCGGAACGAGACGGTGTTGGCCAAAGGCGAAATCAAGGTGTGGCATAAGGCGGCTTGTACATGATTCTGATAGGGCGCTCGCGCCGCCGAGCGCCAAGGCGGCCAGCGGCGTGGCTGCCCCTCCCTATGTTTCTGAAAGTTATTGAATGAATATATGCGTAAGAGTGTTGGCTGTTTCCCTGGCTTTTGTCGGATCTGCTTTTGCGGCCGACTTGCCGCTTCTGGCTGAACTTCAGAACAGCCTGGCGGGTGCCACCAATGTTCAAAGTGAGTTTGTGCAGATGAAGCAACTCGCCTTGTTGCAGCAGACCGTGGTGATCAAGGGGCGGCTGGCGGTTCAGCAGCCCGACCGGCTGTCCTGGCAGGTGCTTGACCCCATCCACTATAATCTGGTTATCGACGGTTCAACCCTTAAACAATGGGATGAGGAGTCGGGCAAGGTGCAGTCGATGTCCCTGGCCGGAAATCCGGTATTCAAGGTGGTGGTGACGCAATTGCGCGCCTGGTTTTCAGGCCAGTTCGACCTGCTGACCAAGGATTTTACCGTCGAGACCGATGCTGCTTCCCTGGTTCCGAGGTTGATTTTTATCCCTCGCGAGGGGAGTTTCGCCTGCAAGATGATCAGTCGCGTGGTGCTGACCTTTCGGGAGGACAAGCGTTATATCCAGGACATGATCATCGAGGAACGAAGCGGTGACCGGACCAGCATGACGTTTACGAACACCCTTCTCAACGCTGTGGTGGATCCGGTGGTGTGGGAGGTCAAGCCGCATGGACGGTAGTCATTCTCCGCGGCTCTTTTCCTGTCTGGAGCGCCACCGTGGGTTGGTTATTGGATTGCTGTTTGCCTGCGTGGCTCTTTCCGGGATAAGCCTGATCTGGCTTCGTTTTGACAACACGCTCGATCTGATGCTGCCGTCGGGCAGCCCCGCCCAGCGCATGATGACCTTTCTGCGCGAGGCCAACTTCTCCAATAAAATCGTCATTTCATTGGAGGCGCGTGACCAGGAGACCGCGCATCGCCTGCTGGTGCAGGCTTCTGATGATCTGGCGGCCTCGCTCAAGTCGCCCATGATCGGCAAGGTGGTCTCCGGTTTTTCCGCCCCGGATCTCATGAACGACGCCGGTTTTTTCATGAGGTATGCCCCTCAGATCCTGACCTCCAATGATCTCGTCGCCCTGGATGCCGGGATCACTTCGGACTGCGTGAGCGGAACCGTGAGACGACTCTATTATCAACTGTTGAAGCCCGAAGGAATGTTTATGGTTCAGGCGATCCAGTCGGATCCTTTGGGAATCAGCCAGATTATCCTGAAGAGGCTGGAAAAACTTTCAACCAGCATGGGGTATGATGTGACGATGGAGAATGGTCATTTCATCAGCCGGGATGGACGCCATACCATGCTGCTTCTCGAAACGACGGTTCCCCTGACCGATGGGGCGAAGGCGAGGGAATTGCTTGGGTTTCTGGAGGGTAAACTCAAGGGAGTTCCGGAGGGAATCAGCGCTTCGTTGATCTGTGGGCATACTCATGTGGTGGGCAATGAAGATACCATCATGCGCGACCTGGGGGTGGTGCTGACCCTGGCGTCGCTGGCCTTTATGGTTTTGTATGTCGCCTTTTTCAAGGATTGGCGGGCGCTGCTGATCTTCTTGATGCCGGCGCTGGCGGCGGTGATTGCGTTGGCCGTGACCGCCTGCCTGTTCCCCCGGCTTTCGTATTTTGTTCTCGCCTTTGGACCGGTCATCGCCGGGATAGCGGATGATTATGGAATAGCCGCCTATGTGGCGATCCGGTCGGGATCCGACCGGGGCAAGTCCATCGGGCATATTGTTCCGCCTGTGACCGCTGGCGCCATCACCACGTCGGGTATTTTCTTCGCCTTCTTTTTCTCGCACATCCCGGGGTATTACCAACTGGCCTGGTTCTGCATTCTCAGTATCTTTCTGGCGCTTTTCCTCGCACTTTTTGTCCTGCCTCTGTTTCTGCGTCCCGGCCGCCTGCCTTCCGAAGAAGACGATGACTCCCCCTCCTTCGAGGCTCCCCGGCATGCCCGTCGCTGGCTTTGCGTCTTTGCGGCCTTGTTCGTTCTGCTCGGCGCCATTGCCACCCGTGTCAAGTTCGACAGCGATGTGACGCGCCTGGATGGCACGAGTCCCGCCACGCTCCAGGCCGAGGACGCCTTCAAGGTCGTCTGGGGCACCGGTGAAAAGAAAGAGGCGATCCTGGCGGTGATGGGGGACAGCTATGAATCAGTGCGAGAAAAGACGGATGCTGTTTATGAGCGTGCGGTGGCCGCGATTGGCGCTGATCGGTTCGTGGGGCTGTCCTCGATCTGGCCATCGGCCCAGACACGCCGGGATCGGGCGGCGGCCTGGACGGGATTCTGGCGGAACGGGCATGAGGAAAAATTACGAAGCATGCTGGCCGAGCATGGGGCCGCGCGAGGGTTTTCGACCAATGCCTTTACCCCATTTTTTACCCATCTGTATGATGGCGCCATGCTTGTGGATGAACCGGTGTCGAATCGGGTGCTCGTCAACTTGAAGGATCGGTTTGTGCAGACGCCCCGGGGTCATTATCAGACCCTCTCGTTTTTCCCGGACGACCCCACTCTGGTCGCTGAGCTCTCAAAAGTTCTGGAAGGACACCCGGAGGCCTCGATTATTTCACGGAACGCAATTTCCGGGGTGCTGTCGTCAGCGTTCATGGGGGAAATGACGAGAACCTCGGCTTTTGCGGGGGTCATTATTATTCTGACGGCGTGGTTGTTTATTCGAAGCCTTCCCTTGACGTTGATCGCATTATCCCCGGCCTTTGCAGCGGTGATCGGGCTGTTGAGTGTTATGGCGCTTTTGAATAGACCGTTAAATGTGGCCAACCTGATTTCCGGAATTGTTGTATTCGGGCTCAGCATCGACTTTGGAATGCAGATCCTGCATGCCTGTCGCCATCCCCAGGGGAAGCATGCCCGGACCGCCGTGACGTTTGCGATGATCACCACCATTATGGGGGCGGCCGCGCTCCTGTTTGCCCATCATCCGGCGCTCTACTCCATTGGGCTGACGTTGGTCATTGGTGTGGGGCTTGGATATGTGGCCGCCATGTGGATGGTGCCGGTGCTCTATGCCGTGTTGGGGAGGGTAGAAAAATGAACCGTCTGGTTCGCTTTTCGTTGATTCTGTTGCCGCTTTTTCTGTCATCCTGCCGAACCCTGCCGCCGAACCCTGAAGCGGTAGCCCGGGTAAAGGTGGCGTATGAAGCAGAACCGTCGGTGCCGTACGAGGCCCGTCAGTCGATGGTGATGGAGTTCAGCCCGCACTGGTGGTGGCCGACCCTGCGGATGACGGTATTGGGGTACTCGAGGGTGAACCCGAAGACGGGCGATTATGCGGTGGTGTGTTTGTCGCCGTTGGGAGTCAAACTGTTCGATGTGGCTCGGACTAATGGCCAGACCACCGCCCGGATCAGTCTCCCGGTGCCAGGGGGGCAGCAAGAGGCTGAAAAAGCGATAGGCGACGACATCAGCCGACTTTACTTTGACATGACTCCAGCCCCCGGGGCGACCGTCACGCAGAAGGGTGGACGCTTGGTTTTTTGGTGGCGTGATGGCAAAGACTGGAACGAATACGAATACGATATTCTCTCTACCCGACTTGTAAGAAAAGCCGCATGTTTGGATGGATCCCTCAGTACGCTGGTATTCGGAGATTATCGTAAGTTGCCCTGCGGAACTTATCCTTTGGCGATGAAACTCACCAATTCCAAGAACCGTTATTCTCTTACGATCCGTAACCTCGACATTCGCGCCGCACGATTCGACCAATACCCAATAACGGTTAACCAGTAACTTTTTTGCCAATCCCCGTTGTTGACAGTCTGCTGGCCTATCCCTATAGTTTGCCATCTTTTTCGGGCGATTAGCTCAGTTGGTTAGAGCA
>JBAXPK010000017.1:0-46439 GCA_037132275.1 bacterium | reverse complement strand
TCCTGAACCTGGTATCGGACTGCGATATGCTGGTGGTGGATGATAATTCACCCGATGGGACCGGCCGGATTCTGGACGAACTTGCCGCAACTAATTCCCGCCTCAAGGTGATCCACCGCCCCGGCAAGTTAGGTCTTGGCAGTGCGCACGAGGAGGCAATGGAGTATGCCAAAAACCTGCATTACGAATCTCTGGTAACCATGGATGCGGACTTCTCACACGACCCGAACGACATCCCCCGCCTGCTAAAAGCGCTGGACGGTCATGATTTTGTAACCGGCTCGCGTTATATGAAGGGGGGCTCCTGCAACTACTCGGGCTACCGGCGCTATATCAGTATTTTAGCAAACTGGGGGGCCAGACGACTGCTGGGGATAAAGTTGCACGAAATGACGACGTCGTTCCGGGGCTTCCGGGTTGATTTCCTGCGCCGGGTAGACCTGGGCGCAATCAAATCCAGCGGCTACAGCTTTTTCATGGAAATTGTTTTCCGGCTTTCACGCGTTGGGGCGCGCATGACGGAGGTGCCGATCTGTTTTGAGGATCGTCGTGCAGGCGCGTCCAAGATCCCTCCATTTGAAATTTTCAACGGACTGAGCCATTTATTTTACCTCGCCTTCCTCCGGTTGCACTGGCGCAGAACACAAAATGAACCGGAAAATTCAAACGTCTAGGAAATTCATGAAAGCTCTAATAAACCGTTTTTATTCATCTCCAACGGCAGTTCGGACTGTTATCTGGATCGCGGACATCCTTTTTCTCACCAGCCTGCTTGTCGTGTGGTGGCTCTGGTGGGAAGTGAAGACAACTGTCACCTTTTCCGGCCACACGCTGGCACTCCGCTGGAATGACAACCGCCTGCTCATTCCCCTTGCCGCTCTGGTAATTCATGGAGTGGCCGCTTACGGAGCCGAAGGGATGGATCGTGCGCGTCGGCTGGGCATCTTCCGCTATCCGATTGCAGCAAAACTGGTCATGGTCTATGTGGCCTGCATGGCCACAATCATGATTGCCGACAATCTCCTGAAGAAAACCAAGATCGAGTTTCAGGTGGCCCCCATGGTGCTGGTGAGTAAGAGTCAGGGCGTGGAACATTTTCACAAGTCGATGCTGGCCGATCCCGACCTGGTCTGGAAATTCGAGCCAGGCTCGAGTGTCTATGGGGGAAAGATCAACAGCCTCGGCTTCCGCGACCGGGAGGTCAACCGTGAAAAAGCACCCGGGGTCCGCCGCGTAATCTGCATGGGAGATTCCGTCACCGCACAGGGCCAGCCTTGTTATGCCCAGTACCTGAACCAGATGCTGACCAATGCGCCCCCCGGTGGCGGTAAGTGGGAAGCACTCAGCATGGGGGTATACGGATATTCCTCCATGCAAGGTTTGAGATCTTTTGAGTTGCTGGGAAAAAGCTTGAAGCCGGATGTGGTAATTGTGAGTTTCGGCCGGAATGACCATGTCTGGGAAGTCCCGGACCGGACGCGTTTAGGGGCCCGGTTGTCACCTACGTTCCGACGGATTTTTATGCTCCTTTCTCATCGAACCGTTGGTCGCCTCTTCCTGCATGTAATGGATGTGCGGCATCAATGGACCGCCACCAAGCCCAAGACACCCCGGGCTGATTCGCGGGAACTCCGGTTACCGCCGGAGGATTTCCGCCTGACCATGCGCCAGTTTGTAAAGGAGATCCGGGATTGCGGGGCGAAGCCCATTCTGGTCGCCGCAGCCCGACGCCGGATTCCAGAGGATTACGTCTCAAAGGGGTGCGCCCGCACCCGGGATGAATTTGAACGCCAGCACGACGAATATGCCCAGATTGTCCGGGATGTGGCGAAGGAAACCGGGACCACACTGGTGGATCTGCAAAAACTGATGGCTGGGCCGGAGTGTGATGGGTGGTTTGCCAGCGATGCCATCCATCTCGACTTTTATGAATCAGAGGGGGACCTGGTGCCATGGAGCAAAGAGCAGCCAGGACTTCGATTTGTGGCACGCACAATGTATAACACCATCTCCCAATTGAAGTAGGCACCCATACCAGGAAAGGGTATACACTCATGATGTTGCATACAAATACCCCTCACCTAAATCCTCTCCCCCAAGGGGAGAGGAAAGAAGGAACTTACGATTTGGCATCTTCGCCCCCTCCCCCTCTCCCTTCAGGGGAGAGGGTTGGGGTGAGGGTTTCTTCCTTCTGTCCCCCTCTCCCTTCAGGGGAGAGGGTTGGGGTGAGGGTTTCTTCCTTTTTCATCGCACTACTCCTGATCACCCTGCTGGGTGCTGGTCTGCGCCTGGTCAAACTCGGGGATTATCCCGGCGGCTTCGGACAGGATGAGGCTGTTGACCTCTATGATGCCTGGAGCCTCCTGACCACCGGGGCCGAACATCACGGGGACCGCTGGCCACTGAACTCCCGCCAGTTCGGGGATTCCCCCTCCACCCTGCCGTCCTATATCACCCTGCCGTTTGTGGCGCTGCTCGGTCCCACCGAGCTGGCCGCCAGGTTGCCTTGCGCCCTCCTGAATGTGGCCGCCATCCCCCTGTTCGGGCTTCTGCTCTTCCGGCTCTTCCGGAGTCGGGCTGCGGGACTTTTCGGGGCCGTGCTGCTCGCGGTGTCCCCATGGAACATTTTTTTCTCAAGATGGGCCGTCAGCCCGGGGTTTGTCACCTTTTTCCAGGTCGCGGGGCTCCTCCTGATGATCCGGCTATTGACCACTCAAACCAGCCGCACCCGAATCTATGGGGGGGCGATTCTGACGGGTTTTGTGTTATTCCTCTGGACCCACCAATACCTTTCGCAGTACTTCTTCGCCCCCCTGATGATCGGGGTAGGCATCCTGTTGTGGAGCCGGAGGAACTGGCCGCGGATTCTGGTGATGGGCGGCGTGTATTCCCTGTTCATGCTGCTCGCCATCCTGACGCGCACCCACAATCCCTCCACCCTTGGGAGGCTTCAGCGTGAGTGCATTTTCTTTACGGATCATGTCTGGATAAATTTCTGGCACAACTACTGCCAGTACCAGTCTCCACTCTTTCTCTTCCATGCGCCGAAGATGCTGCCGCTCCACCAGATACCCGGTGTGGCACATATCCAGCATAGTCTTGCCCCCTTTTACCTGCTCGGGCTCGCGGTTCTGCTTGCAGCCGTATTTACCCCCAAGAGGCTCCTGGCGCTGCTGGGCCGTCCGGACAGTCCTGACGATGTCAGCCACTGGCGCCGGGCCGCCCTCTGGTTGCTGGCGGGTATTCTCTTCGCACCGATTGTGGGGGCCATTTTCACGCAGGAGATGTACACGGCACGGATGACCCACCTGTTGACGAATGTGCTCCTGATCACATCGCTGGGATGCGCGGCCTTCTGGCACCTGCTCCGCCGTCTCCCGCTCCGGGCGGCCGCACCGATTTTCGCCATCCTGCTCGCGTTCTACCTCGGGCAGTCAACGGTGAAGACCGTCCGGGGCCTTGTCCGGAACAACCTCTACCTCAAGGGTTATCTGCAGCAAGGCGTACCGGAGGTGATGCGCTATCTCGCCCAGCAGCCCAAGGTCCGCTCCGTACGGTTTCCGAAATTGTTCCAAGGCTACATTTATCACCTGTGCTTCACGCCGGTCCACCCGGCCAAACTCAATCATGGGGAAGTCTCGCCCCCGTCACCGGGCGCCGGGGAACGCTGGCGTTATGCCGAAGTCTCCCGGGTGGGCAATTATTATTTCGATCAGGATATTGACGGCATCGAGATTCCAAAAATCGCCACCCTGCGCCATCAGGTACGGGATCGGGATCTGCTCTGGTATGAACTATACGAACGGAATGGTGACTGGTATGTTTTGAGGCGGAATGAGTAGTTCAAAAGCAAAGACTTTACCTGTCATGGCTACGGAAGCTCTATATCTGGCCATCGAGCAACGTATCGGGCGGGCCCACCTGACCCATCGGCTTCACATGCAGACACATTGGGTGGCCCACGTGATGGGCCATGGGCGGACTCGTTTTCATATCGAGAACATGCTGTGGCTGCATTGGCTGATCCGGCTTTCCCTCAAGACAGTCGGCCTGTATCGGCGGGGTCAACGGAATGCGTTGCGGGGTACGGTCCGGCGCAATCGCATGGCCATTCCCGGCTGGCCGCGTGCCTTTGATGGGTTCACCATCCTGCACCTGTCTGATCTGCACCTTGATTTAGATCCGAAGTTTCCTGAGGCTATCGCCCGGGTGGTTGCCCCGCTTGAGTATGACATCTGCGTCATTACGGGTGATATCCGGGCCAAAACTCATGGTCCCATCAATCCGGCGCTCCAGGCCATGGAACTTTTGCGGCCGGCACTGCGCGGTGACGTTTATGGGGTACTGGGCAACCATGATTTCATTGAAATGCTTCCCCCGCTGGAGGCAATGGGGATCAAAATGCTGATGAATGAATCGGTAGTGTTGCGGCGTGGAACTGAGGCTGTCTGTTTGGCGGGGATTGATGACCCCCATTTCTATGAAACCGACAATATCCAGAAAGCCGCCGCCCATCTGGACCATGAAATCCCCTCCATATTGCTGGCGCACTCACCCGAGATCTACCGCAAGGCGGCGGCGTGCGGGTTTAATCTCCTCCTTTGCGGGCATACCCATGCCGGCCAGATCTGCCTCCCCGGCGGCATGCCAGTATTTATCAATGCCCGTGTCCCGCTCCATCTTGTGAGAGGAGCCTGGAGTTATCGCGGCATGCAGGGCTATACCTCGGCAGGGGTCGGTTGCTCCGGCGTGGACGTGCGTTTTTCATGCCGCCCCGAAGTCACCCTCCATACCCTCACAGGGGATGTCTGATTTTGATCTTGCTTCAGCTGTCACACCCGTATTAAATGCCTCCACTTTTTAGTTGGGAAGGAATCAAGTATCATGACAAATAATAACGAACTCTCACCTCTGCAGCCAGCCGGTCACGAACTTGGCGAAACCCTGTCGTCTGCAAATGAAGAATGGAGAAGCTGGCTCATTACGGCAGGCATTGCCGCCATCCTCGTTCTTTCGGTGATCCTCTATCGGGCCCACAATGTCAATAACGAGGAGAAAGCCTCCAGAATGCTCGGGGAGGCCCGTAACGCCCAGACCCTGCAGTCGATCCTGACGCAGTATCCCGGCACCTCGGCGGCCAAGCTGGCCCTGTTGCAGACGGCCAAGGCCCAGTATGATAACGGCGATTTCATCGCCGCCCAGTCCAGTTATCAGGATTTCCTATCGAAGTACCCATCCCATCCCATGGCAGCCATAGCTGAACTGGGGATCATCCACTGCACTGAGGGGCTTGATAGACCTGAAGCTGCCCTCAAAGCGTTTGGCGAATTCGCCGCCAAAAATCCCCAGCACTTTCTGATGCCCATGGCGGTTTTCGGCAAAGCACGCTGCCTTCAGGACTTGAAGCGTCACGCGGAAGCCCGCACGACCTATGAGGATTTTATAGCCAACAATCCCAAAAGCCCGTGGCTGAATGATGTGAAGGAATCACTGAAACAGCTTGATACTGAAGCCCGGCGACCGAGCGTCAGGATGTAAGTAAACAGTGGGCAGTTGCCAGTAATCAGTGAGCAGTTTGCAGTAGGCAGAGATCGAAAGTCCTGGACGTTCTGCCCACTGTCTACTGCAAACTGCGCACTATCTCCGTCACTTCTCGTCCTTTTTCTCAGTCTCTTTTGAATCTGGCTTTTCGGCCTCTTCACGGCCTTTTTTGAATTCACTGAGGCTTTTGCCCAGGGAGCGGGCAAGGTCAGGCAATTTACGGGCTCCGAACAAGACAACAATCACCAGCAAAATCACCAGCAATTCCGGCCATCCTAAATTACGCATAATGCCATCCTTTCGTATCCATACAGCCTTAACTCTATCAGAAAAAGGCCCGAACAGTCTATCTATCACGCGTCATGGCGCGACGGGTTTCACGATCCGCATCTTTTTTCCTCAACGTATCCCGTTTATCCCCGTCCTGTTTCCCCTTGCACAGGCCCAATTCTACCTTGGCCCAACGCTTTGAGAAATACATTTTCAAGGGGACCAGCGTATACCCGTGCTGGGCAATTTTGCTTTTGAGTTTGTCGATCTCTTTGCGCTTCAAAAGCAAGGTGCGCGGGCGGGTCGGCTCATGGTTGAACTGATTGCCACACTCATAAGGTGCGATGTGGACATCATTCAAAACCACACGCCCGGAAGCGAGAATAGATGCATAGCCACCGGTGAGGGTCACATTACCGGCACGCACCGACTTTACCTCGGTTCCCAGCAACTCAATCCCGGCCTCAATGCGCTCCACGACAAAATAGTCATGAAACGCCTTGCGATTTGTGGCGGTTTTGTCCGCCTCTTTTTTATCCTTAGCGGCCGCCATGAATCAGTCCCAGCTCAATAGCTTAATGGCTGGCAGGGGAGCCCGGAGAGGACGGATCAAAAAAACCGATCTCGGCGGTCAGCTTGCCCTCAATAATTTCGCGCAGGGCAATATCCACTTTTTCTTCATGCGGCGTCAAAGGCTTGATATAGGGCCGCATTCCGGCATTCAACTGACGCACGCGCCGTGAGATCATATTTACCAGCAAGGGCACTGACGTCATCTTCAATTTGGCTTGTTCAATAAGTTCTGCGTTCAAAATCCACCTCCATGTAGGAAAAAGTAAACGGGGCGCAGTGTATGCGCCCCGTTTACACAGGTCAACCGTTTTCTATAAACGGTTTATCGATACGGGCTTAGTACATTCCTCCGCCCATGTCACCCATTCCGCCACCGCCGCCGGGCATCGGAGCCGGCTTGTCGTTGCTCGGAATCTCTGTGATCATGCACTCGCTGGTCAGCAGCAGACCGGAGATGCTCGCCGCGTTCTGCAACGCCATGCGGGTCACCTTGGCCGGATCCAGAACGCCTTCCTTGATCAGGTCGGTATACTGGCGGGTCGCCACGTTGTAACCCATCGTCCCTTTGAGCTTCTTGACTTCCTGGACGATCACCGCACCCTCAAGGCCGGCATTGTCCACGAGCTGGCGCAGAGGAGCCTCAAGACAACGGCGGATGATATCCACCCCGATCTTCTCGTCACCTTCCGCAGTCATCTTATCCAACGCAGGCAAGCAGCGCAGCAGAGCCACACCACCACCCGGAACCACGCCCTCTTCCACCGCCGCACGGGTCGCGTGCAGAGCGTCTTCGACGCGGGCCTTCTTCTCCTTCATCTCGGTCTCGGTCGCCGCGCCGACGTTGATGACGGCCACGCCTCCGGCGAGCTTCGCCAGGCGTTCCTGCAGTTTCTCGCGATCATAGTCCGAGGAGGTTTCCTCGATCTGCCGCTTGATCTGCGAGACACGTCCCTGAATGGCGGCGGCTTTCCCGATGCCTTCCACGATCGTGGTGTTTTCCTTGTCCACGGTTACGCGTTTCGCGCGGCCCAGATCTTCAACCTTGACGTTCTCCAACTTGATGCCGAGATCTTCGGTGATGCACTTACCACCGGTCAGAATCGCGATATCTTCCATCATGGACTTGCGGCGATCACCAAAGCCGGGGGCCTTGACACCACAAATTTGGAGCGTGCCGCGTAAGCGGTTCACCACCAGGGTCGCCAGGGCTTCACCCTCGATATCCTCGGCAATGATCAGCAACGGCTTGCCCAGTTTGGCCACATTCTGTAACAAAGGCAGCATATCCTGAAGATTCGAGATTTTCTTTTCGTAGATCAGAATGTAAGGATCGTCCAAAATCGCTTCCATGGCTTCCATGTTCGTGGCGAAGTATGGGGAGATGTAGCCCTTGTCGAACTGCATACCCTCAACCACATCCAGCGTCGTCTCGATGGCCTTGGCCTCTTCAACGGTAATGGTGCCATCCTTGCCGACTTTGTCCATGGCGTCCGCAATGATCTCACCGATGGCGCTTTCGCCATTGGCGGAAATCGTCGCAACCTGGGCGATTTCAACGTGTTCCTTGACCTTCTTAGACTGCTTCGCAATGGCTTCCACCACCACGGCAACAGCCAAATCAATGCCCCGTTTCAAACTCATCGGATTCGCGCCGGCCGTGACGTTCTTCAGGCCTTCGCGGTAGATGTTCTCGGCGAGCAGGGTGGCCGTCGTTGTCCCATCACCTGCGGTATCGCTGGTTTTGCTGGCAACTTCGCGCACCATCTGGGCACCCATGTTTTCAAAGGGATCCGGGAGTTCAATTTCCTTCGCAACCGTCACGCCGTCCTTGGTGATGGTCGGGGAACCGAACTTCTTGTCCAGAATCACATTGCGACCGCACGGGCCAAGGGTAACCTTGACGGCGCGGCTCAATTTCTCCACACCGCGAAGCATCGCCTGACGCGCTTCGCTGTCATACTTGAGTTGTTTACCTTTATCAGCCATTGTCCTTTTCTCCTTTTATTTTGTCTTCAAATCCTGCTTGTGGACACATTACTCTACGATGCCGAGAATGTCTTCTTCGCGCATGATCTGGTATTCCTTGTCGTTAATCTTGACTTCGGTGCCGCCGTACTTGGGCATCAGCACGGTGTCGCCCACCTTGACGGTGAACGGAATCAACTTGCCATCTTCATCCCGCTTGCCGGTACCTACGGCAACGACGGTTCCCTCGGTGGGTTTTTCCTTCGCGCTATCGGGAATAATAATTCCACCCTTCTTGACTTCCATTTCCTTCTTGGGTTCAACCAGAACCCTGTCTGCTAACGGCTTAATCTTCATCTATCTTGTTCTCCTTTTCTTGTTGCTGGCTCTCGCCAAGGCGAACCGCTCGCCTTCGCGCTTTATCCTTATTTCTTCTTGCTGTCATCAACCATCTCAAAATCGGCATCGATCACATCGTCCTTGCCGCCCTTGCCTTTGGCGCCTCCCTCCGCACCCGGCGGCTCGGCTCCACCGGCCTCGCCGGCAGGACGCTGCGTTTTGGCCTGGGCATACATTTCGGCGGTAAACGCCTGCATCACGGAGTTGACGCCCTCAATAGCCGCCTTGATGGCATCGTTATCATCGCCCTTGAGCGCCTCTTTCAGTTTCGCCAACTCGGCCTCCACAGGCTTCTTCTTGTCATCCGCCATCTTGGCGCCCTGATCTTTAATCAGTTTCTCGGTCTGGTAGACAAGATTGTCGCCCATGTTGCGGGTCTCTGCGGTTTCACGGCTCTTGCGATCCTCCTCGGCATGCTCCTCGGCATCCTTGACCATATTTTTGATCTCGGTATCCGTCAGGCCGCTGGAAGCCGTGATCGTGATTTTCTGCTCGCGTCCCGTTCCCAAGTCCTTGGCGGACACATGCAGGATGCCGTTCGCGTCCACATCGAAGGTCACCTCGATCTGCGGAACGCCGCGTGACGCGGGCGGAATGCCATCCAGATGGAACCGCCCGATGGTCTTGTTTTGGTCGGCCATCTTCCGTTCACCCTGAAGGACATGAATCTCGACGGACGGCTGATTATCCGAGGCCGTGCTGAAAATTTCCGTCTTCTTTGTGGGTACCGTCGTGTTGCGCTCGATTAGGGCCGTAAACACGCGCCCCAACGTCTCAATACCCAATGACAGCGGCGTCACGTCAAGCAACAGCACATCCTTGACCTCACCCTTAAGGATACCGCCCTGAATCGAGGCACCAACGGCCACCACTTCATCCGGATTGACGCCCTTGTGAGGCTCTTTGTTATAAAGCTTCTTGGCCATGTCCTGGACTTTCGGCATCCGGGTCATTCCGCCGACGAGCACAACCTCATCCACGGTCGCGAGCCCGGAATCCTTCATGCAGTTCCTAACGGGCTGCATCGTCCGTTCGATCAAGGGATCCACCAGTTGTTCCAGTTTGGCGCGGGACAGGGTCACATTCAGATGCTTGGGACCGGAGGCATCGGCGCTGATAAAGGGCAGATTAATATCCGTGCTCTGCGCGCTGGAGAGTTCGCACTTGGCCTTTTCGGCCGCTTCCTTAAGGCGCTGCATGGCCATGGGATCCTTGGTCAGATCAATCCCCTGCTCCTTTTTGAACTCATCGGCAAGCCACAGCATAATGGTGTGGTCGAAATCATCGCCACCGAGATGGGTATCCCCATTGGTGGCCTTCACCTCGAATACGCCCTCGCCAATGTCGAGAACAGAGATATCGAAGGTACCGCCACCCAAATCGTACACCGCAATTTTTTCATCCTTTTTCTTATCCAACCCATAGGCCAGTGACGCAGCGGTGGGCTCATTGATAATACGAAGAACGTCCAGTCCGGCAATGCGACCGGCATCCTTGGTCGCCTGGCGCTGGCTGTCATTGAAATAGGCCGGCACCGTGATAACCGCTTGCGTGATCTTCTCGCCCAGATACGCCTCGGCATCCGCCCGCATCTTCTGGAGAATCATCGATGAAATTTCCGGCGGCGAATAAACATTGTCACCCACCTGCACATGCGCATCCCCGTTCTTGGCGCGCACCACCTTGTAGGGCACCAGGGAGATTTCATGAGCCACTTCCTCATACTTGCGCCCCATGAACCGTTTGATAGAATAAACGGTACTATGCGAATTCGTTATAGCCTGACGCTTGGCCGCCTGACCCACCAAACGCTCACCACTTTTGGTAAAAGCCACAATGGACGGCGTCGTACGCATCCCCTCAGCGTTGGGAATGACCACAGGCTCTCCCCCCTCCATGACCGCCATACATGAATTCGTCGTTCCCAAATCAATTCCAAGTACTTTTGCCATATTCAAAACTCCTTCCGAATTATCGCCCATTTCAAGTGCGACAATTTAGTTCATTTAATAGTCAGGCCAGAATTATAGCAAGGGATATGCCAAGTCAAACATAATCACTTAACTTATTTACTCGTAACATATTACTAAACAAAATGTTACAAATATATTCAAACAAAATTTTGTTCTTGTTAAAAATCACGACATTGCGACAATTTGTCGCGTTTATTGAATCAGCTGAACCCGCTGTCTCCCTCAATGTCGCAGCCTGAACCGTTCCATCAATGAGTCCTTTCGCCTTTCGCGTATATTCGGGTATTTATATTGTGATTGGGATGCATTATGTGTATCATTTTGTTGTAGTAAATTTCAGATTATGAAGCTCTTAAGCGGGGGCGTAAATAAAGCAATATTCTGAGAGGACGATGGAACAATGAATAGCGAGGTCAAAACCAAGCGACATTTGGCGGGATCGTTCATAAAACAATGGGCACTGAGATGGGTTCCAAAACAATGGAAGCAACCACACCGGCGTCAATTCCACCGTTACCCCTGTGAACTGCCAATCGAGTTGCGTCTGGATTCTTCCGGAGAGCAAAAAGTTATTAAAGCGATGGCCCGAAACATCTCCGGCGGAGGATTATTGATTGAGTGTCCAACGATTCTAGCTCCCCTGACACCGTGTCAGGTGTCATTCAGCTTGCCCGCAGGATATCCATTTAGCCGCCCAGGAAGTCAAAGCATCCTACAGGAAGGTCTGGTGCGGCATTGTCACGAGTCACTCTTCTCATTCGGGTTGGAGTTCACTTCGCCTCTCAGGGCGCGTGCGGCCTGATTCAGTCGCCTCAGGGATACGCGCAGATACCCACCCAGCGTCAAGACCACGAACTGGGATCCGACAACAAGAAATGCTGCCAGCATCGCCAAGCTTAACATTCACAGAACATACCCCTGTCAGGCCACGATCACTGTCCCGCTCGGGCTCAAAACATATTACAGAGCCAACTGAAACAACCGCCTGGCGTTGGCGCATGTTATTTTCGCGACGTCCTCCACCGTGAACCCATGAATTCTTGCCATAAGAGCTGCCACGGCAGGAAGATAGCATGGCTCGTTGGGTTTTCCGCGATGAGGAACCGGCGTAAGGTACGGGGCGTCGGTTTCAATCAATAATCGGTCTTTAGGAATCGCTTTGGCAACAGCTCGTAACGAGTCGGCATTCCGGAAGGTGACAATCCCGCTGAAGCTTATCATGAACCCCAGGGCAATTAAATTCCGAGCAAAGGGCTCCTCACCGGTGAAACAATGCAATACACCGATGCGATCCGGCGCACCGCTCCACGCCTTCGCGTGGGCCGCTAGCAGGGCTAATGTTTCTGCATCTGCCTGACGACTATGCACGATCACGGGTAACCGGAGATCACGGGCCAAGGCAAGCTGGGAGTCCATTAAGTCCTGCTGCGGATCTGCCGTTTCCGGCGAATAGTAGAAATCCAGGCCAATTTCCCCAATGGCAGCCACATGTCCCGCCGGGGCGGCGTGAATCAGGGCACGTATATCCTCCACGCGGGCATCGGATCCAGCCAGACTCCTGTCATAAGCCACCGCTGCCTTGACACGATGAGGATAGGCGGCGGTCACCCGCAGGGCTGCTGCATTGGTATCCAAGTCGCACCCAACAGCCACCAACTGCTCCACCCCGGCTGCGCGGGCCCGCTCCATGATACCCGCCACATCGTCCGGCGTCATGGACTCCCTGAAATGGACGTGGGTATCGATCAGCATGGCGTCAGATTATGCTCCGCGTGGATGATGGTGCGCAGTTCAGCATAGGCCTGCTCCAGATTGTCGTTCACCACTTGGTGCTGGTATTCATGCCCCCGTTCCATTTCCCCCCGGGCATTGACCAAACGGTGCTCAATCACATCCGGTGCGTCCTCACCGCGTTTTTGAAGCCGGGAACGCAGGGTCTCAATCGAGGGGGGTGCGATAAATATGTCAACATAGGCGCGCCCCAGGATGCCGCCCAGAGACTGGGCGGCTCGGCGAACCGCAGCCGCCCCTTGGACATCAATGACTAGAAGGACATCCTGCCCCGCCTTCAGGGCTGATTCCACGTTGCTGCGCAAGGTTCCGTACTGGTTGCCATGCACAACAGCGTGTTCCAGAAACAGACCTTCCGAGACTCGACGGCTGAACTCTTCTGCGGAGAGAAAGTGATAATCCCGGCCATCAATTTCCGTCCCGCGCGGCGCACGGGTCGTACAGGAAATGGAGCGTGTCATGCCAGCATGCTCAGCAAGCAACCGGTGGCATAACGTCGTTTTCCCTGCGCCGGACGGCGCCGATACCACCAGCAACAACGCCCTTCTCTTTCCGTTCCCATTCATGCTTTATCTTTCATTCTTCATACTTACTATTCAATATTCTGAACCTGTTCCCGGATACGTTCCAGTTCCGTCTTAAACTCGATCACATGGCGCGTGATCCGCACTTCATTGGCCTTGGAGCCGATCGTATTAATTTCGCGAAACATCTCCTGGGCCAGAAAATCCAGGGCGCGCCCCACCGGTTCACGTGACTTGAACAGTCCGCCCGCCTGCTTGAGATGGCTTTCCATTCGGGTAATCTCCTCCGTAATATCTGACCGGTCGGCAAAGACGGCCAGATCCTTCATCACGAGAGGATCATCCGTATCCAGCGGCACACCCGCCTTGGCCAACCGACTGAGCAGGGCTTCGCGATACCGTTTTGTCACATGCGGCGCCTCCTGCTTGACGCCATTCAGGTAACTTTCCAAGGTCTTCATCCGGCGTTGCAGGTCGCGGGTCAGCGCGCTACCTTCCTTGAGCCGCATGACCATCAACTGGGCGAGCGCCGCCTTGACGCCCTTTTCCATCACAGGCCATACGTAATCCACATCCTGCTCGACCCCGGAATAACTGACCACCTCCGGCAGGCTCAACAGAAACGTGGCCGAAATATCATCACCCAGTTTAAGCGCTTTTGCCGTCTTCCTAAGTTCAGACACATACACCGAAGCCAGCGCCCGGTTGACGCGCAGGCTTTTGGCTCTCAAT
Organism: bacterium; assembly: GCA_037132275.1. Taxonomy (GTDB): domain Bacteria; phylum Verrucomicrobiota; class Kiritimatiellia; order CAIKKV01; family CAITUY01; genus JAABPW01. Next base: position 32,671 of record JBAXPK010000017.1, on the reverse strand, counting down.
TCCTCCGAAACATGAACCACCACACTCCCGGAAACCTGTCCCCGCGAGATGGACTCCTGGATCATCTCCAGAATCCGGGACTCCAGCGACATCCATACTTTCGGCAAATTGAGCCGGATATCCAACTGTTTACGGTTAACGGTATTCAGTTCCACCTCGACGCGAATGCCTTTGGCTGTCGCTTCACCCCGTCCATAACCCGTCATGCTGCACAGTGACATCACCACACCCTTACCCTTTCTTCTCGGAGGCCTTTTCCTTTTTCAGGTAGGCCTCGATGAACCGGTCAAGATCGCCGTCGAGCACCGCATCGGTGTTGCTGGTTTCCGCATCCGTACGGTGATCCTTCACCATCGTGTAGGGCTGGAGAACGTAGGACCGAATCTGGCTGCCCCAGGCGATTTCGCCCTTCTGGCCATAGAAACGTTCCATCTCCTTGCGCTTCTTATCCATCTCGAGCTCATACAGTTTCGCCTTGAGCATCTGCATACACTTGGCCCGGTTCATGTGCTGGGAACGTTCCGCCTGGCACGATACCACGCTCCCGGTGGGCATATGGGTGATACGGATGGCGGAATCGGTCTTGTTAACATGCTGACCGCCGGATCCGCTGGAACGAAAGGTATCCACCCGCAGATCTTTTTCATCAATCTCGACCGGAATGTCGTCATCCAGTTCCGCAATCACATCCAAAGACGCAAACGAGGTATGACGGCGCTTATTGGAATCAAACGGGCTGATCCGAACCAACCGGTGTATTCCACGCTCACACTTCATAAAGCCATAAGCAAAGGGCCCGCGAACCGCAAAGGTAGCGTATTTTATCCCAGCCTCGTCCCCCTGCTGGATGTCGAGCACTTCAAGCTCAAACCCTTTTTTTGAGGCAAAGCGCTGAAACATCCGGAAGAGCATGTTGGCCCAGTCACAGGATTCTGTGCCGCCGGCACCGGCGTGGACGGTTACAAAGGCATTGCTACGATCCAGAGGACCATTCAGGAGCGACTGCGTTTCCAATTCGACAAAAAGGACTTCAGCGCGATCAATATCCCTAGCGGCATCTTTCAGGGCATGATCTCGAAGTGGCCCGGGCTCTTCCGCCTCGGATAACTCAACCATCAACCCGGCTTCCTCAACCAACTTGTCAATCCGGTAGAAAGGCTCCAATACGGCCTTAATCTCATTCACACGCCCGAGCAGGGCTTTGGCCTTGTTCGGGTCATCCCAGAAACCCGGTGCCCCTGTCTGGGCTTCCAGTTCATTCAACGTGGCTTTGCGTTTGGCGACGTCAAAGATAACCTCGCATCTCTTCGGTCTTCTCCCGCATTTTTAGAATGCGGCCCTGAATATCTTCATTCATGATCTGTCTTCTCCATCCGATTCGGCAACTTCTTTCGCCGTGCGGCCACAAACGCTAACACAAAACACACGGCGGCGACAACCCCGCAGGGAATGCCGAACAGCCAGTCGCCATACTTTGTATAGAGCGTCAATTCAAAGCCTTCCCCTGGGATCGTCACCTGCAAACGCAATACCCGCGGCTCAGGTAGTTTTCCGGGGCCGTTCTCCGTCTGTTCCACAATCCGCCCGGTGGGCTCAATCAAGCAGGAAATCCCGGAATTGGCCACTCGTACGGCCGACACACGATTTTCCACACACCGGAACACACACTGACTCAAATGCTGCTCCGGTCCGGCCGATCGGTCAAACCAGGCATCATTCGTCTGATTTACCAGCAATCGTGCTCCCCGCTTAACAGCGGCACGCGACAAATCGGCCATACTGTCCTCAAAACAAATCAGACAGGAGAAAGCCCAATCGGGAGTCCCTTCCATCGTGAAAACCGTGGCTTCGCTTCCAGCGCTGCAGTTCCAGCCCATCGGCGCCAGTTTGGCCAACCAAGGGAACATCCCGCTCAGGGGAATACATTCACCAAACGGCACTAGACGCTGCTTATAGTAGTGCCTCGACATAACCCCGTTGGTTCCGAACAGGAAACTTCCATTATAACACACTGTTTCCGCCCCGAGGTTGACCTCATCCATCGAGCCCACCAACAAAGGAGAGCCTCCCCGGCTCATTTCCTCAACCAAATCCTTCGACGAGCCTGTTTCATCCATAACGCAATAGGGCGTGGCGGTCTCGGGCCAGATAATGAGATCGGGCTTTCCTGACGCATCCATCAACGCCAAATGCGTCAGGTCCCTGAAGGTAGCATGGATTGTGTTCACTTGCTCGTCCGTCCATTTTGTCACCTGCTGGATGGCCGGCTGAATAGCGGCAATGGTGACCTCTCCGCTCAAAGGGGCATTCTGCCGGATCATGATCACACCGGTCCGAACACAGAACGCAACGCCCATCAGGGCGACAAACAACTCAAGATGCGGCTTGTATGTTTTCTGCGCATTCGGCGGGATATATCGCCAAATCGTAAACGCCAACCCCGTGTTGGCCAGCATCACCACCGCCGAAATTCCCGGCGCGCCAACCCATTGCGCGCATTGAATCAGCACGACATTCCGGTACTGGGAAATCGCCAGCAGGTTCCAGGGAAACCCGGTGAACAGAATCGAACGAAACATCTCACCCCCCACCCACAACACGGGAATAAGGAAGGTCAGAACCATCGTCTGCCAGAGTTTCTTCGTGCCAATGGCCCGGGCCACCCAAGCCACGGACATGGCAAATACTCCCATATAGAGGGCGCAATACGCGGAGAGCAGCAGCCAGCCGATCAGGATCAAAAAGGCGGGCGCCGAGGAGGTCTCGAATAGACGGAAGAGCCAGCTCATGGCGACAAGCCAGAAAACGAGGCCGGCCGTCATGCCGATTTTAAAGGAAAACCTGACAGCATTGCGCCCCTCATCAGGAGCATGCAACACGGCCAGCAATAGCGGAATCAGCGCCACCCAGGCAATTTGCCCCGAGTCAAAGGGTGGGAAAGAGAAGGCCAGCAGCAGGCCGGATGCTGCGGCGGCCAGCCAACGCCACACGCCGCCAAGGGCCAACTTCCGCCCCCCCATCAAGCATTCTCCCCACAGCACTTCTTGTACTTCTTCCCGCTGCCGCAGGGACAGGGATCGTTACGGCCGACTTTCGCGGTAGTGCGCTGAACTGGAACCGACGCGGCCTTTAAGGCGGCCTGCATGGCGGCATCGCCACCCCGCACAGTGGGTTTGCCGGCTAGGGTGGTGGATTCACCCGACTGCCCCAGCACCGCAACCCCGTCATGAATCGTTTGCGTGGGCATCTGGCGCATCATGCGCTCAAATGCCAGAATCTGGGCAGAGGCCCTGAATATTTTCTCGCAAATGTCCTCCCGGATATCATCCATCAGCGTGGCAAACATATCATACGCCTCACGCTTGTATTCGATCAGCGGGTCACGCTGGCCGTACGCGCGCATCCCGATGCCCTGCCGCAATCCGTCAATGCCGCGCAGGTAATCCTGCCAGTGCAGATCAATCGCCTGCAGCATCACCTGGCGCTCCACATTCTGCATCAGGTCGCCCCCCTCGGCCGCCACCTTTTGCTCATAGACATCCCTGACTTTATCGAAAATCAGATCGGTCACCTTGTCCAAGTCATCCTTGCCCAGACTCAACTCCTCGCGCTTAACGGCGATCGGGAAGGTGCTGTGCACCCAGATCAGAAACGCCTCGCTGGCGTCTTCTTTTCCGCCCTGCAGCATGGCTTCAACATGACTTGAGAGCACATCATAGATCACATCATACAGTTGCTCACGGGTGTTTACGCCCCGCACGATATCCCCGCGAAACGTGTAGATGATCGTCCGCTGTTTGTTCATTACATCATCGTACTCAAGGGTCCGTTTGCGGATTGAAAAATTCTGCTGCTCGACACGGCGTTGGGCCGTTTCAATGGAGTGATTGAGCATCCGGTGTTCCAGCATCTCCCCCTCCTCCATCCCGAACTTCTCCATGAAACTGGCAATCCTCTCTGAGCCGAACAACCGCATCAAGTCGTCTTCCAGCGATACATAAAACCGCGACATACCGGGATCTCCCTGACGCGCACAACGTCCGCGCAACTGACGGTCAATACGCCGCGACTCATGCCTTTCGGAGCCGATGACGTAGAGTCCGCAGGGCTTTTCGCGCAACTGCTCCTTCAAACTACTGCCGTTTAGTTTGTCGCCCAACGTGAGTTGGGACTGGATCACATCGCGGGGCACCCAGATCACCCCTTCGCCCAGCTTAATGTCGGTGCCTCGCCCTGCCATGTTGGTCGCAATGGTCACCGCCCCCTTCTGGCCCGCACGGGCCACAATATCGGCTTCACGCTCGTGGTTCTTGGCATTCAGGACACTATGGGGGATCTTGGCCCGATTCAACATGCGGCTTAACAATTCGGAAGTTTCAACCGAGATGGTTCCCACCAGCACCGGTTGGGCTCGGGTATGGCATTCGGCGATCTCATCCACGATCGCCTTGAATTTTTCACGCTGGGTCTTGTATACCACGTCATTATTGTCCACCCGCCGCACCGGCCGATTCGTGGGAATGACTGTCACATCGAGCTTGTAAATTTGATGAAATTCATCGGCCTCCGTCTCGGCGGTGCCGGTCATGCCGGCAAGTTTCTTGTACATGCGAAAATAGTTTTGAATTGTAATCGTGGCAAGCGTCTGGGTTTCCCGTTCAATCTTGACGCCTTCCTTGGCCTCCACAGCCTGATGCAGCCCGTCACTCCAGCGGCGCCCAGGCAGGATGCGTCCGGTATACTCATCCACAATCAGCACCTGATTGTCCTGCACCACGTACTGCACATCTTTTTCGTACAGGCAGTAGGCTCGAATCAATTGATCCACATTATGGATGCGCTCGCTTCGCTGGGCCACCCGTTCCTGAAACTCCAACTTCTTCTTCGCCCGGTCGGTTTCGGAAAGGCTGGCATCGCCATCGATATCGGACATGACCGACACCAGGTCAGGCAGCACATACGCGTCAGGATCAGAGGGGCTCATTTCCTCACAGCCCTTTTCCGTCAACGTGGCATCGTGCCCCTTCTCGTCAATGTTGAAGAAGAGTTCCTCTCGAAGAGCACGCGCCTGCTCCTTGTACATATCGGTTAGCATCATGCCCTCGACCTTCTCCAGCAGACGCCGTACGGAGGGTTCCTCGAGAAGATGCATTAATTGTTTGTGCTTGGGCATGCCATGATGAACCTGGTAAAGCTTCTGCATAGCTAGGTCGTCATTCTTTGCCTCGATGGCCGTTCGTGCCTCAATAATCATGGTGCTGCATAATTCCGATTGGCGGCGCACCAGACGCTCCACGCGTGGCTTGACTTCAAAATACTGGTGCGAAGAAACAGGCGCCGGACCGGAAATAATCAGCGGAGTCCTGGCCTCGTCAATCAGAATGCTGTCAATCTCGTCGACGATGGCATAGAAATGCCCCCGTTGAACCTGATCCTCAGCGCGCCACGCCATGCCGTTGTCACGAAGATAGTCGAAGCCGAACTCGCTATTCGTGCCGTAGGTGATATCCTTCGAATATTCCGCGCGACGTTCCTCTGAATTCATCTGGTTCTGAATGCAGCCGACCGAAAGGCCAAGATATTGAAACACCAGGCCCATCCACTGGGAATCGCGCCGGGCAAGGTAATCGTTTACGGTAACAAGGTGAACGTTGCCCCCGCCCAGTGCATTCAGATAGAGCGGCAACGTCGCCACCAGGGTCTTCCCTTCACCGGTCGCCATTTCGGCAATCTTCCCATGGTGCAAGGCCATCCCGCCCATCAGTTGGGTGTCAAATGGCACCATCTCCCAAGTCAACTCATGGCCGCAAACCTCGAATCGTGTTCCACACAACCGGCGGCAGGCGTTCTTGACCACCGCAAAGGCTTCGCAAAGTATGTCATCCAAGGTCTGCCCACGCGCCAGCCGATCCCTGAACTCCTGGGTCTTGGCCTTGAGTTGCTCCTCGGTAAACGATTGGCACTGCTGTTCAAACTCATTTATCCGGGCCACCAGCGGCTGCATTTTCTTCACATCACGCTGATTCTTGGTCCCGACTATTTTTTTTATCAACCACTGCATAGATGATTCCTCATTCAACACCCGGCTCCGGGCGGCTCTCCGACAGGGGGGAGACTGTAGGTCATTAGAGCTGGGATTGCCAGCCAGAATCCGCTGTGATAGGGTTCATCAAATTCATGAGAACGAAATTGATTGAACCCAAAGACGAGGAAACCGTTCTGGACGAACAAACCGTTCTGGAGTGTGGATCGCCCCCCCCTGCGGTTGATCCCGATATGGGCCGCCTAATAACGCATTACCATTCTATTATCCAAAGCCGGAGCATTCACCACCCCGTCCCCTACCATTTTTCTCGCGAATTGGGGAAAGGTCGGCAAGGCATCGTGTTCCTCGCCACGCGCCAAGGAGGCCGTGGCTGCCTTACCCGCCATGCCATCAAACTCCACAATCCGGGCATCTATTCATCATCCGAGAAATATTGGACGGATATGGGGCGTCTGGCCAGCCAGGTATCAAAACTGCAACCCGTTCACAGTGACAACCTGGTCACACGCGACACCTATGATGAATCCGGCGGCATCGGATACCTTCAAATGGCCGTGATTGACGGCATCGATTTGCAATATTTGCTGAGTGGCTCCCATCTCGCCATTGCCAGAAGCCAGTCTACAGACGAGGAATGGGATCACTTCATGAGCACCCTGTTCCGCCTGGAAGAGGCGCGCTTTATGCTCCAGCCTGGTGTGGCACTCTATATCCTGCGAAAAATCCTCATGGGATTGATGGTGCTTCATGATGCCGACTATCTTCACGCCGACATCAAGCCATCCAACATCATGATTGACCGGATGGGTTCGGTGAAACTGGTCGATTTTGGACGCGCGGTCGAGGTGGGCGAAAAAATCAGCATTCTGCTAGGCAGCCCCATCTACATGGCTCCAGAGACCCACCGTCTGGAACCGGGCCGAGCCCAGACTGACCTTTTTAGCGCCGGACTGGTAGCCCTGGAAATGCTCTGCGGCGAATCTTTACAAGCCTGCATGGACATGAATGACGAAGAATTGCTGAAATTCAAACTTACCCTGTTTGACCGGGTGGAGACCATGCTCCCGCCCCACATCCAAAAAAGCAAACGCGTCGTGAAATTACTCAAACGCTTTCTTCATCCCGATCCCAGCCATCGTTACGGCAGCGCCCGCGAAGCTGAGGAAAGCTACTACCGCCTGCGTGGCATCTACCGGGAAATGGGCTTGGATGCCGATGCCGAGTATGACCGGGAACTGCTGACATACCTGCATAAAATCACCGACCCGAACACCGGGTTTCTCAACCCGCGGCTGGAGTAAGAAAAATACTATTACAACGAAGGATCAGGCGGGCCGGTCACTGACGCATCATTGTTGGTGACGTTCAGGCCTGTTTTCCGGCTCCACAGGTCTGTGGCCGCTTTCGCGTTTGCCTCGGTTGACATCACGTGGGGGGTCACAAAGATAATCAGGTTGGTTCGATTCTTACTCTCCACCGTATGCCGGAACAATATTCCTATCAACGGAATTGACCCAAGAAGGGGAATCTTACGAACGATATTGGAACGATCTTCACGTATCAACCCACTGATCACAATCGTCCTCCCATCCGGCACGGTCACCGTGGTGGAAACCTCGCGCTTGGCTATGGTCGGCGTGTAGGAGCCCGCCGCCCCAGCGTCAATGATGGCTTCAATGCTGGGATTCAACACCATGCAAACTTCATTGGAGGGGTTGACATGCGGGGTCAGTTTTAGCTTGATCCCCACATCCATACGTTCAATGTTCTGGATGACATCGCGGGCCGTCCCGGAACCACCCTGGATCGTGGATTTCAGAATCGGGATGTTGTTCACCACGCTCACGCTGGCTTCCTTGTTGTTCTGCGAAACCAAGGGGACACTCGACAGGATTTTAACCTTCCCCTTGGCCTGCAGGGCGTTCAGATTAATTAGTCCCGGATAGCCGGACACCACGTTGCCACTGCTGTCCAAACGGGATCCACGCGCCACCCCCAACATGATTCCCCGCGGGAAAACCCCGTTTTGAATTACATCGTTGATACTGCCTGGATTGTCGCTTAACCGGGTGCTCCCCTGAATCACCGAATCCCCGACCTTGGTCGGCGAATTCAGCGCGGTCATCTCAACGCCCACATCCAGCGACTCGTCGGCGCTCACCTCGGCAATCACCACCTCAATCAGAACCTGATCCTGAAGCTGGTCTAGTTCCATGACCAACGTCTGCAAGAGCTGAAAGTCCATCGGGGAGGCATCCACCAGCAGGGCGTTGTTGGCGGTGCTGGCCGCCACGGAAAGTTTTCGCCGTTCCCCGGCTTTGGGCGGCTCCTTGCCAAGCGACCGTTCCAACAGGGCGTTCAGACTCTTGGCGGCCTCATCGGCGCTGATATACTTCAGAAAAATGGCGTGAAGGTTGCCTCCGCCGGTACTGGTCTCGACATCCACCTGCTCAAGGAGTTTCTTCACCGCGGCGATTTCCGCCGCCGGCCCGATCATGATGATGCTGTTCGACTGCGGAGTTGAGACCATCACCAATTCGCTCCCCCGCGGGGCCGGCACCCCTTCACGGATCATAGGGCGCGGCCCAATTGCCTGGTTGTATTGCCGCACAAACTCCGCCGCATCGGCATTTTTCAAAAAGACCACTTCACTCATGGTCCCCACCCCAGCCTTGTCAATCTCGGCAATAATTTGCTCAAAGCGCCGGATATTGCCAACCGTATCGGTCAGAATGATGTGATTTGACGATTCCACAATGGCGGCGGAAGCGCCCTTCTCACGGCCTGTAAGCGTGTCGATAATTTTCCGCAGGTCAGAAACATTGGTATATTTAAGGCGGATTACACGGGTAATCACGCCATTCCCCTCAATCGCCCCGCTCTCTCCTATGACCGGAGCGGAAACGATGGTGCGGGAAGGCAGCACAACAACCCGATAGAGAGAGCCATCCTCGACGACAGCACAACCCACTGTCTCCAGAATTCTGGTAAACAGCTGATACGCTTCGGCGACGGGAACACGGGGGGCGACCACCGTAATCTGCCCCTTCACGGCCTCATCCACAAGAAACCGACGACCGGTAATCTCGCCGATGATCTTCACGAAAGAGCGGACATCCACCTGGCTGAACGTGAAGTCAACCGTCGCCTGCGGGGAAGACACGGCTAGGGGCCGCTCATCTGCGGCACAAGTCAAAATGGCCGTAAATAAAAAGAATATAACAAGGCTTCTGCCGACCATGAAAAACAACGTCCGGGATGTTTTGAGCAGGGTCTGCAGCAGCTTGCTTGGTCCGATCACTTGATGATGCCCCGCTCCGAGGTTTCGATGAACCTGACCAGCCGTTCAATCTCGGGACTCATCGTCAGTTCTGCCCGAATCCGCTCCATCGCCTGCCGGGTGGAAAGTCCGTCCCGGTAAAGAATTTTGAAAGCTTTCTTGATGATTGCGATCGTCTCGGCCGGTACATTCAACCGCTGAAGCTTGATGGAATTAATCCCATGTACACCGGAGGGATTTCCGTCCACCAGCATATACGGCGGCACATCCTGTGTGATCTTAGCCATACCGCCAATCATGGCAAAGGCGCCGATTCGGGTAAATTGATGAACCCCGGACATGCCTCCGATCACGACATCATCCTCAATCAGAACATCTCCGGACAGGGAGGCATTATTGGCCATGATCACGCGATTGCCAACTTTGCTGCCGTGCGCCACATGGCAATACGCCATAATGTGGCAATTCGATCCCACCCGGGTGACCTCGCCATCCGCCGTCCCAGAGTTGACGGTCACATATTCCCGCAACGTCGTCTGGTCGCCGATCTCGACATAGGTTGCCCCCCCCTTGAACTTAAGGTCCTGTGTCTGGCTGCCAATACTGGCAAAGGGGAAAACCGTGCAACCGGCTCCGAGTGTCGTATGGCCGTCGAGAAAAACTTGCGGCATGATCTTCGTCCTGTCGCCGATTTTCACATTCGGGCCAATGATGCTGTACGGCCCGATCTCGACCTCCACGCCCAGCAGGGCGCCTTCATGCACAATCGCTGAAGGATGAATGGCGGTCATGCCGGCACCTTCTGATTCGTCAGCATGCACATCAATTCGGCTTCCGATGCCAACTCGCCATCCACAAGAACCTTACCGACGAATCGCGCCACCTTGGTTTTGTGGGTGATGATATCGATCTCGATCCGCATCTGGTCGCCGGGTTTCACCACGCGACGAAACTTGGCCTTGTCAATTGACATGAAGAACGGGACCCTCTCGCCTGCATTGGAAATGCGATTGATAAGAATCCCGCCCGTCTGCGCCATGGCTTCAATCTGCAACACCCCGGGCATCACCGGGACACCAGGGAAATGCCCCTGAAAAAAAGGTTCATTAATCGTCACGTTCTTGATGCCTACGATGCGGCGCTGCTCGTCGCATTCGATGATCCGATCCACCAGGAGAAAAGGATACCGGTGGGGCAGCAACTTCATGATTTCCTGAATGTCCATTGTCGCCATAGTGACCTTCCTTATGTTACACAGCCGCCAACAACGCTGCGACTTTGTCCACACGTTCCCAGGTAAAAGAATCAAGATGGCTCGTACGCCCGAAGTGACCGTAAGATGAAGTCGCTTCATAGATTGGACGGAGCAAATCCAATTCCTTGATAATCTCTGCGGGCTTCAGCCCGAACACGGCTTTGACGGCCTTGATAATCTTGGCATCGCTGACCGTGCCCGTGCCAAACGTGTCCACATGAACCGATACGGGATCCGGATACCCGATGGCATAAGCCACCTGAAGTTCGCAACGCCGGGCCAATTTCGCCGCCACGACATTTTTGGCCACGTAACGGGCCATGTACGCCGCACTGCGATCCACCTTGGAGGGATCCTTGCCGGAGAACGCCCCGCCTCCGTGCCGCCCCATTCCGCCGTAGGTATCCACAATGATCTTGCGACCGGTCAATCCACTGTCGCCATGAGGGCCGCCAATGACAAAACGCCCTGTAGGATTGATCAAAAAGCGCGTATTCTTAAGCAGTTTCGCCGGGATTTCTTTTTTGATAATTTCCTCAATGATGCCTTCCTTAAGCGCCTTATAGGAGACATCCGGACTGTGCTGCGAGGACACAACGACCGTGTCCACACGCACGGGGCGTCCATTCTCATACACAATGGTCACCTGAGACTTGCCATCAGGGCGCAAGTAGGGAAGAACCCCGTTCCGGCGCGCTTTCGACAACGCATAGGTCAAACGATGCGCGAACATGATCGGCATGGGCATCAGTTCACGGGTTTCGTCACAGGCATACCCGAACATCATGCCCTGATCGCCAGCTCCCTGTTCCTTGAAAAGGCCCTGCCCCGTTGTGACGCCCTGGGAAATATCGGGGGACTGTCGGTCAATCGAAACCATAACAGCGCAACTGTCGGCGGAAAAACCGAGTTCGGCATTCGTATACCCGATCTTTCTGATTTTTTCGCGGGCAATATCCGCAAAATTAACGATCGCCTTGGTCGTGATTTCACCGGCAACCACCACAAGTCCGGTACTGACCAGCGTTTCGCAGGCCACACGGGCCTTCGGATCCTGCTTCAGGTTGGCATCCAAAATCGCATCCGAAATCCCGTCCGCAACCTTGTCGGGATGTCCTTCTGAAACTGACTCTGATGTAAACAAGTATCTATCGCTCATAATGATTCCCCTTTTTTGTTCTCCCAGCGCTCTTACTGAAACAAAAGAAAAATTTTACCTGAATCACTTGACTAATTCAAGTTTCGCAAGTTGATCAGCTCTCAAAAAATTTATTATTCATCAATAATTGGATTTCATCCAGGGCTGCTTCGGCATCCGGACCGTCTGCCGTCAGTTTCAGAACCGTCCCAAAACCGGCCTCAAGGGTCATAAGTCCCATGATGCTCTTCCCAGACACCTTGCTGCACCCTTTTTCGACGGTAATGTCTGAAACGAACCGGCAGGCGGCCTTGACAAAAAGCGCCGCTGGACGGGCATGAAGTCCGAGCCTGTTCTGGATCTTCACTTCACGAACCAGAATCCTGCCAACGGAGTTGCCCTTATTACCGGAACTACTCATTGTCTTTATTTTCTCCGGCCAGCACAGCAATGAGTTTGTCATCCAATTCCTTGGCCGCATCATGTCCCAGACGCTTCAGCATCTGGTCAAGCGCCGCCACTTCCACAATATTAGCCACATCCCGCCCGGGCGCGACCGGGATCTCAATACTGGGAATATCCACTCCCAGAATGCTTCGCTTCGCTGAGATCTGCCCGCTCCTATCCTCTGCAGCGATCATATCAGGGCTGCACAGGTTGATCACCAAGTCCAACCGTTTCTCATTTCGAACCGAGGCCACACCAAACAGGCTCGGGACATGAATAATTCCCAACCCACGAATTTCCATATGGTAACGAATCACTCCAACCGGGGAACCGATGACATCGCCTGAACTGTCTACCCTTAGCGCAGTCACATCGTCAGACACCAGGCAATGCCCCTTCTTGATCAAGGCTAGGGCTGTTTCGCTCTTACCCACTCCGGCTTTCCCAACGAGCAGCACCCCAACGCCCAGAATCTCCACCATCGTTCCCTGAATCACCATCCTGGGCGCCATCAGGTTTTCCATGACAATGGTGGCCCCATTGATGAAATTCTTGGTAATCAGGGGCGTCCGCAACACCGAGATACGGGATTCCTCCGCCAGTTTCATGAGCTCAGGCAATACCCGATGCCGACGGGTAACCACCACGCACGGCACGTGGTGGGAGAACAGTTGTTTCAAACAATCGTATCGCCCGGCATCCGGCATCGCGGCCAGATAAGCCATCTCGGCATGCCCAAGGATCTGAATGCGCCGAGGGGCAAAATACTGATAAAAGCCGGTCAGGGCCAAGCCAGGCCTATTGATGGCGGCTTCATCAATCCGGCGGGTCACGCCGGAGGCTCCCGCCACCAAATCCAGTTCAAGCCGCTCTTTTCCGGCTTTCAGGAAATCGCCCACCGTGACGACTATTTTTTCTCCGGGCGACTCGCTCATCGTCAGTCTTTTTCCGACGTGGGTTCGAGGTCGCGAAGTTTGCTATTCCCCTTATGCTCATGCCGTTTATCAAGGGTCTTCCGCAACTGGACCTCGACCTTGTCAACGGCTTCATCAATCGAAGCGTACATATTCTCCGAACTCGCCTTGCCCTCCAATTGGATGTGGCGGGCCGCGTGTACAATCACCTCGGCAAGATGCGTGAATTTCTGGATATCCAGAATCACATGAACCTTGTCGATCCGGGGAAATTCGGCAACCAGCTTATCCAGCCGCTTCCCAGCGTAATCCCGCATACTGTCACTCACTTCAACGTGTCTACCTGTAATTTCAATTGCCATTTTTTGTCCTCCCGCCGCTTACATACTGAATCGTGAACCCAAATACAACTCCCGACTGACTTCATCATGAATCAGGAACTCACTAGTTCCTTCTCGCAACACCCGTCCCTCGCAAATAAGGTAAGCCCGATCCACAATAGACAAGGTCTCCCTGACGCTGTGATCCGTAATCAAAATTCCTAACCCACGTTGCTTCAGGTTCTTGATAATCTCCTGCACATCATACACGGCCAGCGGATCAACGCCGCTGAAAGGTTCGTCCAATAATATCATGGCTGGCTCGGTCACCAGGGCGCGGGCAATTTCAAGCCGCCGCCGTTCACCGCCGCTTAACGTGAAGGCCTTCTGCTTGGCCAAGCCGGAAATCCCAAGATCCTCCATCAACTCGCCCAGGCGTTTCTTCCGCTGGCGGAAGTCGAGATTCCGGGTTTCCAAAATCGCCATGATATTTTCCGCTACGGTTAGTTTCCGAAAAATGGACGGCTCCTGGGCCAGATAGCCCATCCCCATCCTCGCCCGTTCAAACATGGGCTTTGCCGAAATGTCCTTACCCTTGAAATATATTTTTCCTTGGGTCGGGCTGATCAGGCCGACTATCATGTAAAAGGTGGTCGTTTTCCCGGCGCCATTGGGCCCCAGCAAGCCGACAATTTCGCCAGCATTGACGTTGACGCTGACGCCCTGTACCACCGTGCGCCCACGATACGCCTTGACGAGTTCCTCGGTTCTGATTAACGGATCCACTGGCATCCTCACTTCTGTGGCTTGACCAGAGTCTTGGGCTTCATGATGTCGCCGAGGTCACTTTTCCCTTCCCCCGGAATAAATATTCCCGAGGAATTATCAATGTGAACCTTATCCTGATCCCGGCTGTACATGATACGCGATCCTCGTAAGGTCATCCCTTCCTGAGTGATTACGGGCTTATCGGTCAACACGGTGATTCCAGAGCGGACACTATACACCGCATGCCCGCAAGTGGCCCTGCGAAAACCTTTGATAGGCGGACCCCTCTTGCCAATCGTCGGCGCCGAATCCAAATCCTGTTCGATTTTAACATCGCCCACGGCCGTCACCACCTCGGGTTCGCGGTTGGTGCTCATCTGCATGGTAATTTGATCCGCCATGATCGTGACCCGGGGATCTTTCACCACCACGTCACCATCGAGAACGAGAATATTCTTTAAGATATCATAATCCGCCCGCCTGGACATGACATGCGTTTCGTTAGCCCCGCTGCCCATGGTCAACCCTCCCGCTCCGGTTGCCGTCTGCTCTTGGGCGTGGGCCATCCCCGCCACCATCAGGGCCAGGCCACCGGCCAACACCTTTACGTGCAAAGTTTTCATATCACTTAGTCTCCTTCAATAGGGGCCAGACCTTGGCGCGCCCCACCATCACCATGTGGAAGTTGTTCAGAATCTCAATTCGCTGGCCTTCGGCAGACCACCTGAACCCCTTTCCCGTAATCACCACGTTTTCCCTCACGATCTTCATCTCGGCATTCGAGAAAGCGTTTTTGGTCTTCTGATCCACCGTACAATGCTCCGACGTCAGAACCGCATCCACTTCATTCGTCTGGCTGCCCACAGTCTTTTTTTTATACATGATAATCTGGAGTTCCGTAATCCTGATCTTATTGTCGGGGAGCATCTTGGCCTTCTTTCCGTAGATCTCGGATTTCAGAACTCCGTTCAGATCAAATTCAGGGATTCGAAATCCGTCTATCTCTCGCTCCCCCACGTCGGGAAGCTGCGCGACCGCCAGAGTCCCGCAGGCGATGATTGACAGGATCAGAAATCTGAATAGGACATTAGGCAAGACGCACCACATCATCAATTTTCCTCAAGGTCCGCCACAACTGCCCCATGGCCGAGAACGCGATGGTATTATCCCTGTCCGACAACGCCTCCTCGGGCTTGACATGGGTTTCAATAAAGACACCATCGCACCCTGTGGCCACGGCCGCACGGGCCAGAGCGGGCGCCCAGCACCCGTCCCCACCAGTCCGGTCCCCCGCGCCCCCGGGTCGTTGTACACTGTGGGTCGCATCAAAAATCACCGGGTAGCCAAACTCACGCATCACAAGCAGACTCCGCATATCGGCAACCAAGTTGTTGTATCCGAACGAAACCCCTCGTTCCGTCAGGATGATCTTCTTGTTGCCGGTGGACTCGATTTTCTGGATCACGTTGCGCATATCGCCCGGCGCCATGAATTGAGCTTTCTTGACGTTCACAGGGATCCCCGTTTCCCCGGCAGCCACAACCAAATCCGTCTGCCGGCAGAGAAACGCGGGGATCTGAATAATATCCACCACGGTGGCTGCCCGCGCCGCCTCTTCCGCAGTGTGGACATCTGTCAGCACCGGAATCCCGTAACGCGCCTTAACTTCTGCCAGAATTTCAAGGCCACGCTCTAAACCGGGACCTCGGTAGGAACGGAGGGATGATCGGTTTGCTTTGTCATAGGACGCCTTGAAAATCAGGGAAATTTTCTGGGCTTTCGCGAGACGGGACAGCTTCCCGGCAATCTCCAGACACCCCTCACGACTCTCAATCACACAGGGGCCCGCGATCAACACCAAAGGACGTTTCGCCCCCACCCCAACCTTACCCACATCAATTGCTTTACTCATGATTCCCATCCACACTCTATACTCACTCTGGCCATACAGCCGAGTCTCACCCTTCACTGCTTTAAGATAACGCATGGTGCCAGATTAGGATAAAACTGACCAGCCTTTTCCAAATGGCGCCGCACCCATTTACCTCACAACATGCTGCAAAGGGAACAACGCCCCATATATTTGCTGCGCATGGCTTCTGAAAATTTCTCAATGGCGTAGCGCAACATTGTGCGGGGCATATCCCTGCACCGAGGGGCCAGAAAGCTCTCCAGAACGGCTTGATCC
Source organism: bacterium (assembly GCA_037132275.1). Taxonomy (GTDB): domain Bacteria; phylum Verrucomicrobiota; class Kiritimatiellia; order CAIKKV01; family CAITUY01; genus JAABPW01. Next base: position 16,315 of record JBAXPK010000017.1, on the reverse strand, counting down.
CGCTTCCCTACTTCTCTCAACATCCACCCCACCGCTTTGTGGATGAGGTCGTGCCGGTCATGAAGCAGCAGATCGGCGAGCGACAGGGAATCATCAAAACTATTGCACCGGATGAAGGCAAATGTGGCCAATACCGCCACTCTCCGTTCCCAAAGGGACTTCGATTTGGCCAACCGAAACAGCGGGCGGTGCGAACGCTCAAGGAGATACCCGCCCACAATCGTCGGGGCGGATAAATCGACCAAATCCCAGTTATTGATGCGATCCGTGTGGGCCAGATAGAACCGGTAGATCCGGGCGCGCGCCGATGGGGTCTCGAAGTCGAATTGCCGCACCAGAATCAACAGAGCCAGCAATCGCGCCTCATGAATCGGGGAAGCCAGCAACCCCAAAATAGTCCGCTCGTCAACCGCCTTATACTCCTTCACCAGCCTCCGGATGGCCGGCACCCGAATCCCTATGAACACATCGCCTTCACCATACTCGCCCGGCCCGGTCTTGAAATACCATTGAAGATTTTTAGCATCTTTCGGATTCGCCAGCGACTTTAACCGCTCCACGATGACGTCACTTTTCATTTCAGCAGCACCGGCTCATCGGGTAATTCGTTGTTTGCGGGACCAGACGACGGATATTCTTGAACGAGAATTTCGGTAACCTCTTGAATGCCCCGCAAGATCCCCTCTTCAAAGTGACCGGCGGAGAAGTTTTGTTCCATGCAACGACAGATCAGCTCCCATCCTTCCGTCCCCACGCGCGCATGAATTCCCCGGTCAGCTACAATTTCGACATGGCGGTCGGCAAGCAGGAGATAGATCAAAACCCCGTTGTTTTCGGCGGTATCCCACACGCGGAGCCGCGAGAAAACTTCCAGCGCCCGTTCAGGCGGCGGCACATCACGAACCAACCTCCGCCAATCCAGAACACTCTCCACCGCAAAACGGATCTGGCCGCGATGCTGGCTCTCACTCGTTTTGACTGCCGCCCCGATGGCAGTCATCACAGACTTCGGAAATGCCCGGTGAACACTTCGCTGAGGTGTCCAAAGATGTCTCAAAATGCGTCCAAAATTCATATCATGACCTCACCACCGCCCCGAGGCGCCACCACCACCGAAACTTCCGCCGCCACCGCTAAAACCGCCCCCACCTCCACCAAAGCTCCCACCGTCACTAAAACCGCCACTGCTCCAACTTCCGCTACCCCTACGGCCGTTCCGACCATTGGAGGCGGCTATGAGGGTACAAAACACGAAAAAGAACACTCCAAAAATAATACCCCCCATCAACTCTCCACACATCCAATACGTCGCCACCCCCATGATGCCACCGCCAATGAGCCCAGCCCCCAAATAGCCAATAATGGATCCTAAAAAGCCAAAAAAAGACATGACCAGTGGTATCCCTATAAAAAGAAAAGGAAAAATCGGATCGATTATCGCTTTGTAACGTTTCGCAGTCGCAGCAGGTTCCGGCAGCGGTTCCCCTTGGATTACCTTGATGATCTTCCCGGCCCCCGCTTCAATTCCATCAAAGAAATGGCCTTTTTTGAATGAGGGTACTACGATTTCGTTGATAATCCGACTGGCCGTCGCATCGGGAAGCGCCCCTTCCAAGCCGCGCCCCACCTCGATACGCAGGGTATGATCATTTTTTGCGACCAGCAGAATGACGCCGTCATTGACCCCACTCCGTCCGATTTTCCACTGATCTGCAACCCGGATGCCGTATTGCTCGACCGTTTCTTCGCCCGTGGTGGGAACAATCAAGACAACCACCTGTGAGCCCTTAACAGACTCAAACTGCTGAAGCGTTTCCTCAAGTTGCCGGCATTGCCCAGAAGTCAAGGTTCCCGTCAGATCCGTCACGCGGCTTTTTAACGTTGGCACCGGCACGGGCGAGGCGAACGTCCCCGCCGTGATAAACAACGCCGCCAGAAACGCGACAACGCGCAGCCTGCCGAGGTTCATTTGAAGTCAACCGTGGGGGGCTTAGCCAGATCCTTTTCGCTCTCGACTGCAAACGTTGGCTTGATTGAATAACCGAACGTTTTGGCGATGAGATTCACCGGGAATGAACGTACCGTGATATTGTAACCCTTTACCGCTTCTATGTAACGGTTGCGGGCCACAGCAATCCGGTTTTCGGTTCCTTCCAACTGCGCCTGCAGATCACGAAAAACACCGTCCGCCTTCAGTTGCGGGTAGTTCTCGGCCACAGCCAGCAAACGTCCCAGACTGCTCGATAATTCCCTCTGGGCCGCCTCAAATTTGGCGAAAGCCTCCTGGTTGTTGACCAACTCCGGGGTGGCCTGGATCGCGCCGACCTTGGCCCGCGCCTCTGTAACCTGGGTTAAAATCGCCTTTTCATGGGCGGCGTACCCCTTCACAACGTTCACCAGGTTGGGCACGAGATCAGCACGCCGCTGATACTGGTTCAACACTTCCGCCCAGTCCGCCTTGATCTGTTCGTCCGTGGATTGGATGCGATTGTATCCGGATCCAATTACCCCAAAACACACCACCGCCAGAATCAACACTATAATCCAAGTTTTCATAACGAATCCTTCCATGTTTAATCATTTTTGCGGACAATTAGTACGTATTCAGCGTGGCGACAGGGCTTTGCGCACAATCGCTTCAACACTGGCTTCGGACATATCGGGCTGACTAATCACACGGAGAACTAGGTCCTGGGCTTCGCCGCGCTTGTAGCCTAGGGAAATCAGGGCCAGAATCGCGTCACGCAACTTTATATCCGCCTGCGTATCAGCCACGCCAGCCGTTGAACTGGCAAGCATTTCACCAGCGCCGAACTTGTCGCGCAGTTCGACCACCATACGCTCGGCCGTCTTTTTCCCAATCCCGGAAATGGAACTGAGCCTTTTCACATCGCCATCCTTGATGGCCACCTTGATCTCACGCACAGTCATGCCGCTGAGGGCGGATAGCGCAATCTTGGGGCCGATTCCGGACACCCCCAGCAACAGCGTAAATACCCGCCGCTCATCGGCGGTCATGAATCCGAACAACCGGTGGTCATCCTCACGGATATGGTCATATATCAAAAGGCGTACCGTATCGCCCGACGCAGGCAGGCGGTCATAACTGGCGAGGGAAATCACCACTTCATACCCCACCCCGCCCACATTCAACACCACATGGGTCGGTTCTTTTTCGTCAATGGTTCCCTCAAGAAATGTAATCATAACTTCCTCACGCTCGCCTTCAGAGCGCTAAATTGGTTTTGGGGCCAATTCTGCGATCGGATTGCGACTATTGAGATGGCACAGGGCAATTGCAAGCGCATCGCCGGCATCTTCCTGCGGCTCCTCTTTTAAACCCAGAACCACCATGATCATTTTACGAACCTGGACCTTGTCGGCAGACCCAATGCCCGTTACGGACTGCTTCACCCGCCGGGGCGCATATTCATACACGGGGATCCCGGAGGTCGCACAGGCGGCAATAACCACGCCCCGCGCCTCACCCAGAACCATGGCCGTCCGGGCATTTTTAGCAAAGAAGATATCCTCTATAGCCGCTAATTCCGGCTTGGTCCTCTTAATCATCTCCCGTATCCCGCCGTCAATCCGCCGGAGACATTCCGACAAAGAAAGACGGCCGGAATTATGAATCCGACCGTATTCAATGGCAATCGTTTTGCCGGCACAGGATTCAACCACTCCCACGCCGGTTGAGCGCAACGAGGTGTCTATCCCGAGGATGCGCATTACTCCGCCGAAATTTGCGAAAGAACACTGTCATCCAGATCCATGTTTGTATACACGTCCTGAACGTCATCATTATCTTCCAGTGTCTCTACAAATTTCATAACCGCCTTGGCCACGGTTTTGTCGGTGACGGAAACATAGGTATCAGGCACCAGCCGTATGGCTGAGTCATCGTGCTTGATTCCAGCCTTATCAAGGGCATCTAGAACCCCTTGAAACGCGTTGGGGTCGGTCAGGATTTCGTACTGCTCGCCATCGAGACTCATGTCCTCAGCGCCGGCATTGAGAACTAAATCCATCAACTTGTCTTCTTCGATGACCTTTGCATCCACGAAGATCTGACCCCGACGCTTGAACCCACGGGATACCGCGCCCGGCGCCGCAAGACTTGATCCGTTTTTTGAAAAAATGTGGCGAAGTTCAGCCGCCGCACGATTTTTATTATCGGTTAAAACCTTAACCACCACCCCGATGCCGCCACTGGCAAACCCTTCGTAGGTGATATCTTCCATGATTTCAGCCGCTAGTTCGCCGGTTCCCTTCTTGATCGCGCGATCAATATTTTCATTGGGCATACTGGATGCCTTGCACCGAACAATCAGGTTGCGAAGAGCCGTATTGGTGTCGGGATTACCGCCACCAGCCTTGGCCACAACCATCAATTCTTTGGCCATCTTGCTGAAAATCTTACCGCGCTTGGCATCTGCCGCGCCCTTCTTGTGCTGAATTGTCTTCCACTTACTATGACCGCTCATCTCATTCCTCTCTTTCCTGATATGTATTATGTCCGGCTAAACCGGACTCATTTTAAATCCAACCAAACTGTCATGCGTCGGGGCCTCATACTCCTGAATCCATCCATCAGAGAACCCTAACCGCTCCATGGCTTCAACCACCCGCCCATATTCTTTTTCAGTCGGACGGCGGCTCCATGGCTCCGCATTCAGAGCCATATAGGCCGGTGTGTACTGGGCCATCACGCTCACGGGGATCTCCGTCCCCACCGCTTCAGCAAGCCACTCTAGATTGGCCACCGCCTCATCGGCGCGTCCCGGCAACACCAGCAACCGGCAAATCGTTCCTTGTTCCGCTACGCCCTCCTCATCCATTTTCAGCGGGCCCGTTTGCCGCCACATCTCCTGCAACGCCGCCCGTGCCGCCGAGACATACCCTTCGCAGTCCGAACCGGCTTTCGACGTCCCGGCCTGCGCATAGCGCAGATCCGTCAAATACACCTTAACCCATCCGGTCATTGCGCGCAACTGCTCCACCCTCTCAAACCCGCTTGTGTTATACACAATCGGGAGCGAGACCCCCTCCGCCACAACCCGGCTCCAAGCGTCATAAATCCAAGGCAGCCAAGGTGTCGGGCTGACCAGATTCCAATTATGACACATCTCACCATGCAGCGATCTCAAGATCGTCTCGAGTTCTTCCACTCGCACCGCCCGCCCCTGCCCCTCCTGACTCCAGGGGAAATTCTGGCAGTATATACACCGAAGCGTGCACCGGCTGAAAAACACCGTCCCGGATCCCCTGGTTCCGGACACTGGCGGCTCCTCGCCATGATGCGCCCCATGCCGATATACCTCAACGATCCCGCCAGCCCGGCAATATCCCCGCTCCCCCTCCTGTCGATTGACCCCGCATTTACGGGGACACAATTCGCAGTGCGTCAGCGATTCGGAAAACGGATTCACCAGCCGGGATTACTCCTGATCCTCTTCCTTCAACTTAGCGGCGGCGGCAATAATCTTCTGGGCCACAGCGCCGGGCACAACATCATACCGCGCGAATGCCATCTCGAACGAACCTCGTCCGCCCGTCATGCTCCGCAATTCAGCACAGTACGTGAACAATTCCGACTGAGGGATATCGGCGATGATGACCTGCATCCCGTCCGCCACCTCCATGCCGACAATTCGCCCGCGGCGATGGCTCATATCGCCATTGACATCACCCATATAATGTTCGGGTATCATAATTTTGACCGACATGATCGGTTCCAGGAGAACAGGCTTGGCCTTACTCATCGCCTCTTTAAACGCGCGGCTGGCGGCGATCTTGAACGCGACTTCCGAGGAGTCCACATCATGGTAAGACCCGTCATAAACAGTGGATTTGATTTTCACCACATCGCAGCCCGCAAGGCTTCCCTTCGACATTCCCTCGACCACACCCTTTTGAACCGCCGGCACAAAATTATGCGGAATCGAGCCTCCGACCAAGGCGTCAACAAACCACTCATTATCATCCCCGAGCAGGGGCTCAACTTTCAGGTACACTTCGCCATACTGCCCCCGTCCGCCTGACTGTTTCTTGTGCTTGTAATGACCCTCCCCGCGTCCGGTGATGGTTTCCTTGTAGGGAATCTTCGGGGTGCTCAGAATCACATCCACACTGTTCCGCTTCTTCATACGCTCCACCGCCACGGCCAAATGCGTGTCCCCCATCCCCGCCAATATCGTTTCGTGGGTGTCCGCATGACGTTCCACATGGATGGTCGGATCATCTTCCGCGAGTTTATGCAAGGCGGTCCCGATCTTATCCTCGTCTCCCTGCGTTTTCGCCGACACGGCATACCACATCACGGGATTCGGGAATATAAACGGGGTAAAGGTCACCTTCGCCGGAACCTGACACAGGGCATCACCCAATGTGGTCACCTTTAATTTCGAGATGGCGACGATATCGCCAGCCTCCGCCTCGGTGGTCGGCGTCTGCTTTTTGCCGTTAAGCGATACAAACTGGACAATACGCTCTTTCTGATCTTTGCCGACATTCATCACTTCCATATCGGACTTCAGTGTACCGCCGCAGACATAGACAAAACTCATGTGGCCGATAAACGGATCATTAACCGTACGCCAGACATAGCCAACAAACGGCGCGGTCGGGGAGGTGTCAATCGGCTTGCCGTCAGCATCCTTCATGGGACGATCGGCAGGCGACGGGAAGAACCTTGCAATTCCGTCGAGCAATTCACCCACCCCGATATTCTTTAGCGCCATACAGGCAAAGACGGGCACCAGCTTGCGATCGAATACCGCGTGTCGCAGCCCGTCGGCGATTTCCCGGGCAGTCAGCGGTTGACCGGCAAGGTATTTTTCAATCAGGGTGTCATCGGTTTCTGCAGCCATTTCCACCAAGGCGCCCTTGGCCTCCAGCAAAGCCGCGCTGACGGAGGCCGGCACGTCGGTCGCGGCCAGTACATCCACCACGGCACTGCCATCAGGCAGCGGCATCAGAACAGGAATACAACGATCCCCCCAGGTTGCCTTGATGTCTGCCATAACTTTATCGAAAGGAGAGTTTTCGCGATCCAATCCCGTCACCACGATGGCGCGGGGGATATCCAGAGCAGAAGCTTGTTTCCAGGCTTTCATCGTGCCGACTTGGATTCCCGCATGGGCATCCACCGTTATCAAGGCGGCGCCGGCAATACGGCTCGCTTGAATAACCTGTCCGAAGAAATCGGCATAGCCGGGTGTATCGCAGAAAACGATATCCATATTATGGCCGTCAGAACTCTTATAGGTGCCACAAAAGGATTTGGCATAGATCGTTGTTTTTCTGGCCTTCTCTTCGTCGGTGTAGTCGCCGAGGCTCGATCCCTGGTCGACGGAGCCAAACCTGTCGTTCACGCCCATCTTGAACAGCATCGCATCCGCCAAAGTAGTTTTACCGCTCGCCGTATGCCCCATCAACACAAAGTTCCGAACGTCGCTAACCGCAATGTCCTTCATGCTCGTTATTCCCTTCTGTTGCCATCCTGAATCGCACAAAACCATGTTATCTATCACAATCGCCACACTTTAGACAACTTCAAGATTTTGCGTGGTGCCCAGATCAGTGCAGGTGGTTTTAATGGCACGCTGTCCAAAATTTGAGTGGGGCTTTATTGCTTCTCTATTTTCTTGCATAACCTGTTCTCTTTGTGTCAAATGCGCCCGTTTCAAAAGACTAAGAAGGAAGTCATTTCTATGCATTGGACCCAAACTCTGATACCGACCCTGCGGGATGCCCCACAGGATGCCGAAATCCCCAGCCACAAGCTCATGATGCGGGCAGGCCTGATCATGAAACTCGGCGGCGGGCTCTACACCTTTCTCCCTCTCGGTCTCAAAGCCCTTCGAAACGTGGAGCGAATCGTGCGCGAGGAAATGGATCGCGCCGGTGCCTTGGAAGTGCTGATGCCGGCCCTTCAACCCAGGGAAATCTGGGAACAATCCGGGCGCTATAACGTCCTGCGGGAGACCATGTTCAAAGTCAAAGACCGCCAGCAGCGCGACTTGGTGCTCGGCCCGACCCACGAGGAGGTCATTACCGATCTTGCCGCACGACAAATCAATTCCTACCGCCAGCTTCCCAAAACTTTCTATCAGATCCAAACGAAGTTCCGTGATGAAATCCGACCCCGTTTCGGCCTGATGCGCGCCAAGGAATTCATTATGAAGGACGCCTACAGCTTCGATATTAGCTGGGAAGCCGCAGATGCCAGTTATCAGTCCATGTATAATGCCTATGTCCGGATCTTCAACCGCTGCGGACTCCGGACCAAGGTTGTAGAGGCCGACACCGGCGCCATCGGCGGCGATTTCTCGCACGAGTTCATGGTGCTGGCTGACTCGGGGGAAGATGGTCTCGTCGAGTGCGAGTCGTGTTCCTACGCCGCCAACCTGGAACGTGCCGAGCGGAAGGTTCCGTCATGGGATCCCTCCACCACCGACCAGACTCCCAGCGTGGTCGCCACCCCGGGCAAACGCACCATCGAGGAAGTCTCCGCCTTTCTCAAACTCTCACCGCATGACTTGATTAAAACGCTAATCTATTTGGCCGACGATAAACCCATCGCCGTGTTGGTGCCGGGTGACCGTGACCTCAACGAGCACAAGCTTGCGCGCATCCTCAAAACGGCCAGTCTTCAAATGGCCGACGATGCGACCATCGCCAGCGCCACCGGCGCTCCGGTCGGTTTTACCGGTCCCATGGGACTCAAAATTCCCATCTATGCCGATGCTGAACTCCAATCCCCGCGCATGTGCGTCACCGGCGCAAATGCAGCCGACACCCATCTCGTGAATGTAGTGCCGGGACGAGATTTCACGGTGACGGCCTTCCATGACCTGGTCATTGCCAAAGAAGGCGACTCATGCCCCCGTTGCGGTACCCGTATGCGTGAAAAACGCGGCATTGAAGTCGGGCACGTCTTCAAACTCGGCACCAAGTACAGCAAACTCTTTAACGCGGGATTTCTTGATGACAGCGGCAATCACCAAATCAGCGTCATGGGGTGCTATGGCATCGGGGTCACCCGCACCGTCCAGGCCATCATCGAGCAGAGTTTCGATGAAAACGGCATCATCTGGCCAATGTCCGTGGCACCTTATCAAGTTGGCATCGTGGTGCCCAATATCGGTCATGCCGAAAGCGTCCGAGTCGCAAAGGAACTCATCGAAGCGCTTGAGGCAAAAGGTATTACGGTCTTGTTCGATGACCGCGACGAGCGGCCCGGTGTCAAATTCAAGGACGCCGATCTGCTGGGGCTGCCCCTCCGGGCGGTGGTCAGCGAACGCTCGCTGGGGGATGGCAAAGTAGAAATCAAGCGTCGCACCGAAAAGGATAAACAGATGATCCCCGTCGGCGATGCCGTGTCTTTTATTGAAAGCATTATTCAAGGAGAACTCCAATGACCAAGCGTGAACTTGTCGTTCGTATAGCGGGGGAAACTGGCCTAACCCAGCAGCAGGTTTTTTCCGTTATTCAGAAAACCCTCGATTACATTACGGAAAGCCTGTCCAAGGGGGAAAACATCGAGTTTCGTGATTTCGGTGTTTTTGAAGTTAAAGTCAGAAAACCGCGCATCGGCCGCAATCCCAATAAACCGGAAAACACCGTTGTTATTCCGGAACGCCGGGTAGTGAAATTCAAACCCGGAAAACAGATGAAAGCCCTCGTCCTTAAAAAGTAACCCCATGGCGGATCAAGTCAGTTTTGCACCTCCCCGCGGCATGCGGGATTTCTATCCCGAAGACATGGCGCTCCGGAACGCCATCTTCGAGGCTTGGACAACCGCATCGCGCCGTTTCGGGTTCGAGCAGTACGATGCCTGCGTTGTGGAAAGCCTCGACCTGCTCAAGCGAAAAGGCGGGGAGGAAATTCAGGATCAGATCTACTGGTTCAAGGACAAAAGCGACCGCGAACTGGCCTTAAGGGCCGAAATGACCCCGACGCTCGCACGCATGATCGTGGCCAGGCAGAACGAACTCGTTTTCCCCATCAAGTGGTTCACCCTGGCGCAATGCTTTCGCTATGAGCGAATGACCCGCGGCCGCAAGCGCGAACATTACCAATGGAATCTGGACGTGGTCGGCGAGCCTTCCGTGGTAGCCGAGGCTGAGGTGGTCATGGCCGCCATTCAGGCACTACAATTACTCGGGCTCGACAGCCATGATGTCCGGGTTCATGTGAATAGCCGCGCCTTGCTGTCGGACATTCTCGCACGATCCGGAATCCCCCGCGAGCATCATGCCGCCACCTTTCTGGCGCTCGACAAACGCGGCAAGATTCCTGACGAAGAAATTGCGAAGTTGCTCAATGAAAACGGTCTTTCACAAAACAGCAGCGACGCCGCCTTCCGGGTTCTGGGCTTGAATACGCTCGACAGCGTCATCGCGGCGCTGGGTGAACGCACACCTGCACTGGATCATTTTCAGGGGTTTTTCGATATTATGAAACTGTATGGCGCCGGGGACATGGTGAAGTTTGACATCTCCGTCATCCGCGGACTCGGCTATTACACCGGCATTGTGTTTGAAGGCTTCGATACTGGAAAAAGCCTCCGCGCCATCTTCGGCGGCGGGCGTTATGATAACCTGCTTGGCGATTTGGGCGGAAAGCCCATGACCGCCGTGGGACTTGGATTCGGCGATGTCGTAATTGCCGAGTTGCTGGCCGAGAAAGGCAAAGTCCCCCACCCTGCCGCCGGAAAAGAAATGTCCGTTTCCTACATGGAAGACGCGCAGCGAGACGCGGCTTTACAAATCGCCAGGTCTTTGCGGGCAAGCGGCACCAATGTGGATTTGTCCCTTCACGCAGAAAAACCGAAGCACTTCTTCGGTCGCACCGGCAAGGCCGGGTTTCAACGCGGAATCTTCATCGGACCGGATGACCTCACCAAGGGAACCGTGCGAATCAAAACATTGACCGATCGCACCGAGCAGGAAGTGACGATCGCGAGTTTGACCCATTAGAACGGCAGGCCACCATCTTTATCAGTGCCGGGATCCTCGGTATCCTCTTCATTCGGCCCCGCCTGTTTTGCTGACACGCTGTCCGCTGAACCGTCGGCCGCGCTCATACGCCAGGCTTGTAACGTGTTGAAGTACTTGACCGCTCCCTTCTGGTCAGTCCACTTGCGTCCACGTAGATCGAAATCCACCGACACATCCTGCCCCACGCGAAACCCATCCAGCAGGCTGCACTTATCCTGAACCGCTTCGAACTTGATCAACTCCGGATATTTCGGATTGGTCGTATACTCGAGAACAAACTCACGTTTCTGAAAAGTCTCCTTGACCTTTATGATTTCGAATATTTCTACCAGTTTACCCGTTACGTTCATGATGCTCCCTTACGAATAATACCCTCGTGTAACCGCCTTAGGCCGGCCCGCACGAACATGCTCAAACCCCTTCAAAAGGCCACGCCGCCTACAACAAAAAACACAATAATGCACCTGGGCCAGCAATGCAAATCAAGTTGGACAATCAAGTTGGACAAATTGTTGTCCTGAGTGCGTTAATCCGGTCAAACCGCCTTTGTCACATAACCGAGAACCGGTAGATCATGGTATTCCGATAGGTCTCCCCAGGCCTCAACACCGTCGATGGGAATGAGGGCTGGTTCGGAGAATCCGGGTAATGCTCGGGTTCAATACACAAACCTGCCCTTCGCTGATAAATCCGCCCGGCTTTTCCGGTAATGGTTCCATCCAGAAAATTGCCTGTATAAAACTGAAATGCCGGTGCAGTAGTCCAAACTTCCATGACGCGCCCGCTGGCAGGGTCGAATACCCGGGCCGCAAGACCCAATTCGCCCTGTGGTTTATTCAGCACCAAGTTGTGATCGTAGCCACGGGTGTTCTTAATAATCGGATCATCGTCATCAATCTGCGCCCCAATCAACGTAGGCTTGCGAAAATCCAATGGTGTTCCCGTCACAGACCTCACCTTGCCAGAAGGAATCAAACCCGCGCTGATGGGTGTAAACATATCAGAGTTCAACGTCACCACATGGTTCAACACGTCACCCTGACAAGCCAAATTGAAATAGGAATGATGAGTCAAATTAACCACTGTATCCTGATCGGTGACCGCTGTAAAATCAAGTGTCAGCTCATTATTTTCGGTCAGTGTATAGATGGCGGTCACCGAAAGATTTCCAGGATAGCCTTCTTCCCCATCTTGGCTGACATATCTCAATTCAAGCGAGGGGCCATTGGAAGTCATTTTGGGGAAAGGGCTCCAAACGACTTTATCAAAACCTTTCAACCCTCCATGGAGCGAATTACCGAGACTGTTGGTGGCGAGGGCATAGACCTTGCCATTTAGCATGAACCTCCCCCCGGCGATACGGTTTCCAAACCTCCCGATAATAGCCCCAAAATATGGGCTATTATTGGCCTCATACTCCGCCAAAGAGTCATACCCGAGGACGACATCCCCCAATATGCCGTTACGATCAGGAACCTTCAGCGACTGCACAATGCCGCCATAATTCATGATTCTGGCTTCTATACCGTGACTATTGGTCAACGTAAAAATCGTGCTTTCCATATTCTCATTCATCAGTCCACTATGTCACAAAACGCGTTTGATTCAAGCCTCAAGGAGCGTGCCTTGGCCGACACTTGCCTCACCCACCCTTTTCCCTATATAGTCCGCGCATGGAAAAATCTATGATAGTCATCCCTATTGTCGTCGGCACGTTTCAGGTCAATTGCTATCTGGCGGTTTCGACGTCAAACCAAGCTTTGATTATTGATCCCGGCGATGATGCCGGGATCATCGCGGTAACCTTGCGCCAAAACACACTCACGGTAGCCGCTTATCTCATTTCCCACGGGCATATGGATCATGTATCCGGTTTGGCAGAAATGACGCGCACGTTCCCCGCCCCCGTGGCCATGCACCCACAGGACGAGGCGTGGGCCTTCAGTCGGGCAAATCAGGCGCTTCCCTACTACGAAACACCCGAAAAACCGGCCCGGATCGACCGCCGTCTGGCTGACGCCCAGACGTACGAGGATGGCGGGCTCCACTATGAGATCATCGCCACACCGGGACACTCGCCCGGGTGTGTCTGCTTCTATTTTCCGAAAGAAAAAGTCATCTTCACCGGCGATACGCTGTTCTGCGGATCCGTCGGCAGGACGGATTTCGAGGGAAGCGATGAGGGCCTGATGAGAAAATCCTTGATCCGGCTGGCCAAACTACCCGATGACACGGTGGTCTATCCCGGCCATGGTCCCGAGACCACCATCGGGCGGGAAAAGCGCAGCAATCCCTTTATGCGGTTTTAACAGCCATTACCGCTGGCGACGAACCTCATAGAAGAATATCCCCGCGGCCACGGCGGCATTCAAAGAGCCAATGTGGCCTGTCTGCGGAATTTTCACAACATCATCGCACTGCTTGAGAACCCCAGCGCCGGGACCGGTGCCTTCGTTTCCGATCACAACCGATACCCCTTTTGTAAAATCGTAATCCATAATATTCCGGGACGCTTTTTCACTGGCCGCGACAACCTTCATACCCCTGGATTTCAACCGCCCGACCAAGGCTTCCACATCGGGGGTACGAACGATCGGCAACCGGTTCACCGCCCCGGCTGAACTACGAACCACCATGCTGGTCACACCAACTTGGCCAACTTCAGCAATAAACACGGCATGGGCGCCGAAGATCTCGGCTGAGCGAATGATGGCGCCAAAATTATAGGGATCCTGAATGCCATCTAACACAACACAGAACGGAGCTGCCGGCAGGGAGTTCATTACTTCAGCCTCGTCCGCATAAGGAAAATCAGTCATACGGGCCAGATAGCCCTGATGCTCGGTGGTATGGCAAAGTCCCGCCAACAGATCCGGATCAGCGATCACAGGAATAAGATTCTGACGGACAGCCAACCCCTGTGCCTGTTCAAGTAGTTCAGGATTCAAGAGACGTGACAGATACAGATCCACGATCTTCCATCGACCCGCCACCAACGTCTCCACAACGGGATTACGTCCCCAGATCCAGCACTTCTGGTGACTGCCGAGAAGTTTCTTCTTCCCCTTGCCCCGGTTGTGTCGTTCCATGATTTCAGGAAAGCGAGATTATCGCCTCTGGCGCGCACCCTCCAGGGCGGGGTCAATGACCGGCATATCCTTCAAAAAGAAATCGCGCGAAGCCTTGATCACATCATCGGTCAACTCCGCCTTATTCTTGAAATACAGGAGGTTTTGCCCCGCCGGGATGACAACATCCACCCCGCGCTTCAAAGCAACCTGATTGATGAACTGCGCGACCCGCTTTCGGAAGGAGGCCACCGCCAGGGCATCAAATTGCTGCATCGCACCCTGAAGAGGAGCGATACTCTGGTTGAATTGATCTTCCCCCGCCTTCAGTTGGGCCGAAATCTTATCTTTCTCCACCGGGGTCGTGGCGGCGGCAAGTTTGTCCTGAAGGGTTTTTATCCGTGTTTTATACGCCTGTAGCAAAGATACGGCCTTGTTATAGGCGTCCAATTTTTGCCGTTCCTTATCGATTTTCTGGAGCGCCCCGACCTCTTTGAAAACACGCTCCACATCCACCACCGCCACCTTGTGCGGATTCATAAAGAACACACTCCAAGCCAGAAGCCCGAGCAGAACCACCACATACATCACTTCATACCAGCGAATTTTACGACCTTCATTCATATCCATACCATCTCCTTAAATTCATAGAATTAATGCGGTAGGGTGCGGGAAAAGTGCCTAGAATTCAAGCCCGAATGCAACAACGTGTGACAATTCAGGATAATTAAGATATTGAATCAGGGACGATGACTTGGATTACAGAGTGCAAGAGCGACGTGATCATTCGGGTGCATGCCACACCCCGCGCCTCAAAGAGCCAGATTCAGGGACAGCATGGCGACGCCCTGAAAATCCGACTCCAAGCCCCGCCGGTTGATGGCAAAGCCAACGACGCCCTGATCGAGTTTCTCTCAGAAACGCTCGGTATTCCCCAGCGACAGATCACCCTCCTCTCCGGGCAAACCAGCCGCCAGAAACGCGTGGCCATTCAGGGAGTCACTGCGCGCCAAGTATCCGAAGCGTTTCGGATTAGTATTGCATGACACAGGCCTCTTTCTCTATTAGAGCCTGATGACAAGCGAAAAAAAGATTTCCGCGCTGGTGATGATGTCCGGCGGCCTTGATAGCATGCTCGCCGTGGCGCTCCTGAAAGCCCAGGGCATTCAGGTCACAGGCCTGAGTTTTGAAACCCCCTTCTTCAACGCCAACAAAGCCCGGGCCGCAGCGACACTGCTCGGCGTTCCCCTCATTGTCGAGGAATTCGCCGATGACCTGATCTCCATCATAGAACACCCCAAGCACGGCTTCGGCTCCTGCATCAACCCCTGCATCGACTGTCACGCCGCCATGATCCGGCGTGCCGGCAAAATATTGGAACGCGACGGAATCAACTTCGTGGCCACCGGCGAAGTCCTGAACCAGCGCCCTATGTCTCAAACCCGGCGCACTCTCAATATCGTGGCCGAGGATTCGGGCTATAAAGACCGGCTATTGCGTCCCTTAAGCGCCCAACTCCTTCCCGAGACCGAACCCGAACGACTGGGTTGGGTGGATCGCAGCATGTTGCTTGGCCTGAACGGACGCAGCCGAAAGCCGCAACAACAACTGGCTGAACAGTATGGCATAACGGAATATCCCCCGTCCGCAGGCGGCTGCAAACTCACAGAGCCCCATTTTGCCGGACGGTTGTGGGATCTTCGGCGCAACGGGCAAATCAAGAACCTGCTCGCCATCAAGTTGCTTAAGATCGGGCGCCATTTCAGGCTCTCCTCCACCGTCAAGGCCATCGTCGGCCGTGACGCTGCGGAAAACGATATGCTCGAAGCCCTGATTCAACCCGGCGATGTGCTGCTCAACGTCGAGGTGATTCCGGGGCCTACGGTGCTCGTCACCGGCAACCCCCAGGAAGTCCATATCACCGAGGCCGCCCGCCTCTGTGCCCGCTACAGCGACGCCCGGACAAACCCTCAAGTCATCATCATCGTCACCACCCCTGCAGGAAAGCGTCAATTGATAGTAGCCCCATCAACAGACCTGGATATTGAACGGCTCATGATTTAGAGCCATAAAGTGGATGCACCGGTAGGGCACTCGCGCCATCAAGCGCCGCAACGCCGGTCAAGAGCATCCCCGTGCGTTCCCACGCAACACGGCGGGCGACGGCGCGCCTGCCCTACCGAATTTCCCACTCCGCCACTGCGCCGGGAACAATCCGAAACAGGGGGTGCGCTTTGATAG
>JBAXPK010000016.1:0-46782 GCA_037132275.1 bacterium | reverse complement strand
TTTCACCACTTCATTCACGCCTGTCGTATCAGCGCACTGTTGGGACAGGCTCTAGTGTTGTTGGGCCAGGGCAAGAGTGGAGTTCGGTCTTCCGCAGCCTGTGAAACTGTTCTTAAGACCCCGCAACTGGCGACAATTAACCCAGGTTTTGTTGATAGGCTCATTCATGCCGATTATCAGCGAGCAGGCCACGCTATGCTGACCTGCGAAACCGCCGCAAAGAAACTGGACAATGTGGAAGTTGTCAGCGACTTTATCTCCCCGATTGGCTAAACGACGGGGAAGACAGCGGTACATTAGCGATCTGAAGCGCTTCAGATTAATGGTGCCCCCTGTAGTAACCGCCGTGTCGGCGGTAGTCTTCAAAGAGCGACGAACGTCGACGACCAACGGCTAAAGACCAATTTACTGAATCAAAAAACTATGATCAATCAATTGCGCAATCGTAATTTCTACCTGCTGGTGTTTGCCGACGTCATCGTATTTATGGTGTCGATATTCCTCGCCTATGCGGCCCGGTTCTCCACGCTCATTCCACATGGTGAGTTGCATCAAATCATGGAGGTCCTCCCGTGGCTCATTATCGTCAAAGTCACCACCTTTTTCTTTCTGGGAGTCTATCGGGGTATGTGGCGCTACACCAGCATGCCCGACGCTGTGCGCCTGCTGAAGGCAACCCTGCTCGCCACGCTGATCGTCATGACCGGCCTGACTTTCATCAACCGCTTTATGGGCTTCCCCCGCTCCGTCTTTATTGCCGACAGTATTTTTACCCTGTTCTTCTGCGGCGGCATCCGGGCGGGTATCAGAATACTGTATAGTATGAAGTCGCTTCGGCCGGGATGGAAGGAGGATGATGATGTCACTCCACCTCGCCGAGTTAACCTGATCCTGATCGGCGCGGGGGATGCCGCAGATAAAATCATTCGCGAGTTGCAGGGGGATCCTGCGTCGCCCTTCCATGTCGTTTGCTGTCTGGATGATGATTCCACAAAGCACCACCGCTCTCTACTGGGTATTCCTATCCGCGGACCCGTGAGCCATCTGAAGCGCTATGCCGAGACGTTCAAGGCTGAGGAAGTCATCATCGCCTTGCCCTCCGTTGGAGGTGACCGCATGCGGGAAATTGTCGCCATCTGCGAAAAATAGGGATTACCTTTTAAGACTTTGCCCTCTCTGTCCTCCTTGATCGACGGCCATGTCACGATCAACGATTTACGGCCTGTCAATTTTGAGGATCTGCTCGGCCGTCCGGCGGTGAAGCTGGACATGGAGGGGATTGGTCATTATCTGACAGGTAAGACGGTTGCCGTGACCGGGGCAGGCGGCTCTATCGGCTCCGAACTGTGCCGCCAGATCATCCTCTTTAAGCCGGCTGCTTTGATCTTGATCGAGGGCTCGGAATTCAACCTCTATCGCATTGAAATGGAACTCCGCACGGAGCGAAAGTTTCCCAACATATTCCCGGCGATGGGGCGTGTGCAGGATCGCCGCTTGATTGATCGCATTTTTGATCATTACCGGCCCCAGGTTGTTTTCCATGCCGCTGCCTGCAAGCATGTTCCCCTGGTTGAGATGAATCCTTGGGAGGCGGTCTTTAACAATGTGATAGGCAGTCACGTCGTCATGGATATTGCTGAAAAATATGGCGTTGAACGTTGTGTTTTCATTTCCACCGACAAGGCCGTACGTCCCACCAATGTCATGGGGGCCAGTAAACGCACCGTGGAGATCCCTCCAATCGCAGTCGGCCTCAAAAACCCGCTTGATGGCCGTCCGGTTTGGCAACGTGGTGGGGTCTTCAGGTTCGGCAATCCCACTGTTCCAAAGCCAGATCAAGGCCGGTGGGCCAGTGACAGTCACACACCCAGAAATGACCCGCTATTTCATGACCATTCCGGAAGCGAGCCAGCTTGTCCTGCAAGCCGGTTCACAGGGAGAAGGAGGCGAGATCTTTATTCTGGAAATGGGTACCCCGGTAAAAATCGACGCCATGGCGCGCGACCTGATCCGGCTTTCCGGGAAGGAGCCGGACCGGGATATCAAGATCGTTTACACCGGTTTGCGCCCGGGTGAAAAGCTCTATGAGGAGCTGATTACCCATGGCGAGGGTATCGCGCCCACCACGCATGAGAAGATCATGGTATTGAGGCGCAGCGAAATGACCAATGGATCGCACCGCGACCAGATCGTTTCGGTCCTGAACGAGCTCACTGCGGACGCCAATGCGTTTGATGCCCCCCGCATCAGGGCCACCCTGAACCGCCTCATTCCCGAGTACAGCCCTTCAGACACCGCGAGCGTGTTGTGTGTAGATCCCCGCCTGACTGACGGCATCGGCTAAAGTTTCCCGTTAGTTTTTGGTTCCCACCCCACGCGGCTCACATGAGCCGCGTTTGTGTTTTCGGGATCAGTAGCATCCCACAGAAATCCCAGGAAAGAAATTTCAACAATCACAATCTCGCAAACGATTCAAAACATCTTATGACTGGAAGCGACATGACGGATTAGTCCGCTCAACAGAACCGCATTGAGCAGTCTTATTTCTTGCCCAGCAATTCCTGCAGGTGTGCCACATACTTTTCACCGCCACCGGGTTGATAGCCTGTCTGGCCCAATACCTGGCCCTCTGCATCCATCAACACCACCGTGGGATATCCTTGAATTCCAAGCTTCTTCTGCAATTGAGCGTTTTGCTTCTTGATCTCAGCGGTCTGGTGTTTCTTGTTTGGAAAATCGACAAGCAAAAGAACCAGGTTTTCGGAGGCATATTTCTTGAATGCCGGGGTGGAGAACACTTCCTTGTCTAGTTTTATACACCAACCACACCAGTCCGATCCGGAAAAGTCGGCAAGAATCGGCACATTCCTCTTGGCTGCTTCAGTCTTCGCGGTTTCCAAGGATGTCAACCATGTCGTTTTCCCGGAGGCAGCACCAAGTTTGAGGGCGGATGGGGCAACAGTCGCCTTGCTCCCTTCATTCGTACCCTCAGCCAAACAGGAGATGATCCCAACACCCATTACCGCCGCCACAACACAACATGATAATCTTTTCATTTTATCCTTTCCTCCATCCATAACGGGTTGAAAAATAACTCAATTTAACTTTATGGCAAGAGGGGGTGAAACAAAAGGATAATCCGATTTCATAAGCCCGCTTCATCCTTTTTCCAGATCCATCCGGTCAAACGGACACTAGTTTGAGGGGCGTGCCCATTGCGGCCGATTGGGCCAAGACCGCATACTCTGCAACAGCCTTGATCCTGTCATCGTTTGTCGATACCGAAGTCCACCCTCCCAACTCAAGCGCTAGAAGCCTTGACTTTATCATGCCGTCTCCCCATAAGTATCGGTAACAAGGTCGTTAACAGGCGACGTAAGAACGCCCGGAGGAATCCGTTATGGCTCTGCCAATTCTAGATCCCAGTGCTCAAGGCGTATCGTTGATGGAACTGACCAAGCTTTCGGCAATGATGGCCGGAGCCGTGGCGGGCGCTGTTGTGGGATGGCTTTCCAGGCGTCATATCATGTTCTCCATCTACGCCTTCCTGCTCGGAATCATGGGCGGGATGCTCGTCGGAACGGGGATGGGGAATCTGATTTATGTGTCCCGTGATGGCGCGGAATCCATGGTCAGGGTCGGGTGTTGTTCGATATTCCCGGCGTTGGGGGGCGGCGTGGCGGGCTCACTTCCGACGGCTTTTCTGGTCGCCATCGTGGTCGGGATTATGGCGCTTCGCCACCTCAAGCCCCGCCCGCCCCGAGTCCGGACGGTCTTCACCGGTTTTGTCGCCGGTGTGGTGATGGGAACCCTGACCGCCGTGGTGGTGGCCGTTATTTAGGCTTTGACCACGTTCTTCGCCGGATTCCGGTAAACGCCCCGCGTGTCCACGATCAACTTCGCATGTCGCTTGATCATCTTGTAATCAAAGCTCGAGTGGTTTGTGGCCAGCAGAATGCAGTCGTATGAGGCGATGGTCTTCGGCGTTAAAGGGACGCTCTTCAAATCGAATTTGTGTTCCCGCATTTTTGGGAAGGACGGGAAATACGGATCGGAATAGGCGTATCGTGCGCCGCGCTTGCGGAGCAGTTCCAATAAAACGCACGACGGGGATTCGCGGGGGTCATCCACATCCTTCTTGTAGGCGATCCCCAGCACCAGCACCTTGCTGCCTTTTACGGATTTTCCGTGGTCGTTCAGGGCGGCAGTCAGTTTGCCAATGACCCATTCGGGCATACCGCTGTTGACCTCTCCGGCCAATTCAATGAACCGGGTATGCACCCCGTATTCGCGCGCCTTCCAGGTGAGATAGAACGGGTCAATCGGGATGCAGTGTCCGCCCAGCCCCGGACCGGGTTGGTAGGGAACAAAGCCGAAGGGCTTAGTGGAGGCGGCCTCAATCACCTCGTGGATGTCAATGCCCATGCGATCCCCCACGATCTTCATCTCGTTTACCAGGCCGATGTTCACCGACCGGTGGATGTTTTCCAGAAGTTTGGTCATTTCGGCCACTCGGGTGGAACTCACCGGGACAACCCGGTCTATGACCTTCCCGTAAAGGGCGACGCCCACATCGCGGCAGGCCGGCGTGACGCCGCCGCACACCTTGGGAATGGTGCGGGTATTGAATTTCTTATTGCCCGGATCTTCGCGTTCAGGCGAGAAGGTGAGGAAGTAATCCTGTCCGACGGTAAATCCACGCGCCTCGATGCGGGGCAGCAGTTCTTCGTCAGTGGTTCCCGGATAGGTGGTGCTTTCAAGGGACATGAGTTGCCCGGCCCGGATGTTGGGGATCAGCGATTCCACGGTTCCAATCACATAACTCATATCCGGCTCGCGGTGGTCGTCGAGCGGGGTGGGGACACAGATGATCAGGGCATCCGCCTTGCGCGCCTCGGCAAAATCGGTGGTGGCCCGGAAGCCGACTTTTCGCGACTGGCGGATGGCGGCGGCCGGGATATGATCAATATAGCTTTTGCCGGCATTCAGCTTGGTCACCTTGGCGGCGTCGATGTCGATGCCAAGTACGCGGAACCCTTCTTCCGCAAAGCGGATCACGAGCGGCAGGCCCACATACCCCAGGCCCACAATACCGATAACTGCGGACTTCCTGTTCAGTTTGCCGATAAGCTTCTCTTTGTGATTCATGATGTGATCCTTCTTTTCTTAGGTCTTCGTTTTCGGCCTGGCAGAATGATACTCCCTGTACCATGCCACAAATTTTGGAATCCCTTGCGCGATGGACGTGGTGGGGCGGAATCCCAGTTTGGCCTCGGCCAGCGTGATGTCGGCGTATGTGGCCTCGACATCGCCCGGCTGCATGGGCAACAGGTCCATCTTGGGTTCCACGCCGAGGGCGGCGGCCAACGTATGGATCATGTCCATGAGGTTTTCGGAATGGTGATTCCCCAGGTTAAGGACCTCGCAGGGGGCGAGGCCGGGGCGGAACAGGGCGGCTTTCACGCCCGAGACAATGTCGTCGATGAAGGTGAAATCACGCCGCATCTTGCCATGGTTGAATACCGGGATGGCTTTTCCCGCGAGCATGGCGTCGGTAAAACTCCAGGCGGCCATATCGGGACGCCCCCAGGGACCATACACGGTGAAGAACCGGAGGCCGACAGTCTGCAGCCCGTAGAGATGGGTATAACAGTGCGCCATCAGTTCATTGGCTTTTTTCGTGGCGGCATAAAGGCTAACGGGGTTGTTCACGGGGTCGCTCTCGCTGAAGGGCAGCTTCTTATTTCCGCCATACACGCTGGAACTGGACGCATAAACCAGGCGTGGTGTTTTGGCGTGACGGCAGGCCTCGAGAATATTGAGGAACCCTTCCAGGTTCGATTTCTGGTAGGCGCCCGGATTGGTCAGCGAGTAACGAACCCCCGCCTGGGCGGCCAGATTGCAGGCCACATCAAAGGGGTATTTCCGGAAGATGCGGGCCAGCAGGGCGGAATCGCATAAATCGCCTTCGATTCCGGTATAATTGGGAAATCCCGTCAACCGGGCGTGCCGGTCACGTTTGAGTTGAACCGAGTAGTAATCGTTGAAATTGTCCAACCCGACGACGGTATGGCCTTCCTCCAGAAGCGTTTTGGCCAGATGCATCCCGATGAAGCCCGCGGTTCCTGTGACCAATACATTCATGCTAATGCCCCTCGTTCGATGAAAAGGCCGATAATGCTTCATATTATCTGGAAAGTCGAGTTCTTCATGACGCCTTGAAAAGAGGCATTGACATTTAGGGGGTCGGAATCATAACATGACCGCCCTTTTGTGAGCAGAGAGCCGGGAAGCGGCCTCGCATTGTGGGTAAGGATGGATATTATGGATGCCTATGCAGTAGTTGGAACAGGCGGGAAACAGTACCTGGTCAAGGCCGGTGACACCCTGAAGGTTGAACTTCTCGAAGGGGAAGCAGGCAGCACGATCGTTCTGGATTCGGTGCTGGCGCTCTCTGATGGGAAAGACCTTAAGGTGGGAACCCCTTTGGTGAAGGGTGCCAAGGTAAGCGCCGAGATTGTGGAGCACATCAAGGCCCCTAAGGTCGTGGCGTTCAAGAAGAAACGCCGCAAAGGATATAAACGGAAAGTCGGTCATCGCCAGCCGTTGACGGTGTTGCGCGTGGCCAGTATTGGCTGAACAGGAGTTTGAGTTATGTCGAAAGCAGGCGGCAGTAGAGTAAACGGACGTAACAGCCCCGGGCAACGCCTTGGCGTCAAAGCCTATGATGGGGAAATCGTGAAGGCCGGCGGGATCATTGTGCGGCAGCGGGGAACCGTGGTCAAAGCGGGACGAAATGTCAAGCTGGGCCGTGACAACACGTTGTTCTCCCTCGTCGAGGGCAAAGTGAAGTTCGAGAAGGAAGGCCGCGTCGTGACGGTTGTCCTAGCCGCGGCCACGGCGTAAGCGTGGAGTGAATCTTTTCGTTTAATACAGGCCGCGTCCTCAGGGCGCGGCTTTTTGTTTTAAGTTCCCATGAAGACCCGGAAATTTATTGATTCGATGGTGATCTTCGCCGCAGCTGGCAATGGCGGCAACGGCTGCCTGGCTTTTCGGCGTGAGAAATATGTCGCCAAGGGCGGCCCCGACGGCGGGGATGGCGGGCGCGGAGGCCATGTTATCCTGAGGGCCGACCCGAATACCGACAGCCTGATTTCCCTCTTCTTCAACCCCGAACAGCGTGCCGAGAAGGGCGTCCATGGCAAAGGGAAACGCATGCATGGCCGTAACGGGGAGGACTTGATCGTTCCCGTCCCCTGCGGCACGGAAGTTCGCGAGGCGGCGTCCGATCAATTGCTGTGCGACTTGGTCGAGCCGGGGGCTGAAATGATCATTGCCAAGGGCGGCAAGGGTGGACTCGGGAACCCGCACTGGCAGACATCAACCCACCAGACCCCGTATGAGCATACCGATGGCGATCCCGGGGAGGAAAAACATATCCAGTTGGACGTGAAACTGCTGGCCGATGTGGGGTTGGTCGGCTTTCCCAATTCCGGAAAATCATCCATCCTGAGCCGCATCAGCAATGCGCATCCCAAGATCGGCGCCTATGTCTTTACCACCATCAATCCCATCATAGGCACGGTTCAAGTGGGAGATGACTTTGAGGCGACCACCTACCGGGTGGCGGATATCCCCGGCATTGTCAAAGATGCCCATAAAGGGGTCGGGCTGGGACTTCAATTTTTACGGCATGTCGAGCGCGCCAGTTGCCTGGCCATCGTCATTGATATGTCCGGCATTGAAGGCCGCGATCCAGTGGACGATTACCATGTGATTCGCCGTGAAATGGAACTGTACAGCGAGGCGCTGTTGACCCGGTCCACCCTGATTATTGCGAACAAGATGGATTTGCCCGATTCCGCCGATAACCTGAAACGGTTCCGCAAGGAAACCAAAACCAAGCCCTTGCCTGTCTCCACCGAGAGCGGCGAGGGTCTTGACCTACTCAAGACGCGCCTGCTGCAAATGGTTCGCCATTTGGCGTAAGGAAGCCTAAACGCCTTCCCGAAAGGCCATGACGGCATCCAGGGAGGTCGCGCCCATCAGGACCATGACGAGACGGTCCACACCCACTGCAATCCCGCCGGATGGCGGCATGCCCAGCTCCAAGGCTGCCAGAAACATCTCATCTAGCGGATAGACCGCCGCGCCCATGGCCTTGCGCTCCTGTGCCCACTGTTCGAAACGGGCGCGTTGTTCCGCTGCGTCGGTGAGCTCGCTGAAGGCGTTGGCGATTTCAACGCCGTTGATATACAACTCAAACCGTTCGGCAACCTTGTCGTGGCCTGGCTTGCGGCGCGATAGAGCGGCGGCCGGCGTCGGATAATCCATGACAAACGATGGGGTATCTCGGGGCAGGGCAGGCTCAATCTTGGTGACGAGGTCATGCTCGAATCGCTCGGCATCATAGGCTTCCACAGGGTTCCAGCCGGCGTGCTTGAGGTATAGTTCTTCCACGGTGAAGCGTGGCCAGGGGGGCGGCGGGATCCGACCGGGACATGTATTCTGGCCCACCTGAGCCACCAGGCTTTCGGTGTCGGCGAGGATGTTCATATAGTCCGCATGGGTCCGATACCACTCCAGCATCGTGTATTCGGGATGATGTAGGTTGCCTCGCTCGCCTTTTCTGAAACAGGGCCCCATTTGGAAGATCTTATCGTAGCCGGCCGCGAGCAGCCGCTTCATGTGCAGTTCGGGTGAGGTGCGCAGGAAGCTTGAGCCGGCCGGCTCGGCGTCAATATGGAGTTCCAGGGCAGGCGTGGGGAGGCGGACCGGGGTTTCGACCTCCATGAAGCCCGCGTCCCCAAACCACTTGCGGATCGCGGATACAACCCGGCCGCGAAAAATTAAGGCCGGTTGCAGGGACTGCAGCCGGCCTTTGTCATGATAAGGAGAATGGGATGCCATGCTCCCCCGGGGGTCTATTTCTTCAACACGCGGTCGGCGTACTCGCCGGTGCGGGTGTCAATCTTGATGATGTCGCCCTGACTGACAAACAGGGGAACTGGAATTTCGAAGCCGCCATTGATCTTGGCCGGCTTCAGGACGTTGGTGGCAGTGTTGCCGCGGGCGCCGGGCTCGGTGTCGAGAACTTCCTTTTCGACAAAGGTCGGGAGCGTGATGTCAACGGGGCGGCCGTTATGATACAGGACGCGCACTTCGCAATCCTCGAATAGGAAAAACCGGTTATTGCCAAGCACGTCGACGGTGAGCGTGAATTGTTCGTAGTTCTCATCCATGAAGATGTAGTGGTCGGTTTCAACATGGGAGTAGCGCATGGTGCGTTCCTCCAGGTCAGGCTTCTTCAGGACATCGTTTGAGCGGAAGTTCCGCACGTAGGTGTTGCCGTCGATGAGGCTTTTGAGGCGGCAGGTATAGATGGCCGCGCCTTTGCCGGGCTTCACAAAATTGAATTCGGAAATCACATAAGGGATGTTGTCGAGTTCGACGCGAAGCCCCTTGCGAAAATCAGACGCTGTATAATCCGCCATAAAACAATCCCTTCGTTCCGTGCCTTTGTTCAGAAATAGGCCGCATAAAATAGGCATCGACCCCCTCCCTGTCAAACAGGAATTCACCTTTATGATTTCCTTCCCTTGGCTGACAGATTACAGTCTGTTTGCCTTTTGCATAAAACAGGAGCCAAGATCGTGGTTTTCGGGCGTTACATGGAAGTAGGGAAGATGGATGAACTGGGGCGGATGAATTCGCCGGTTCACCGTATTGACGCCCGGGCGCAACTTTTTACCACCCTGATGTTTATTCTGGTGGTGATGTCGTATTCCCGGTACGAGGTGGCCGCCTTGATGCCGTTGTTCATTTATCCCTTCACCCTGATGGCTCTGGGCAACCTTCCCCCTGGGTATCTCGTCAGGAAAGTCGCCATGGCGGCGCCTTTCGCGTTGTTCGTCGGGATATTCAATCCTTTACTGGATCGCCATGTGGAGGGAATGATCGGCTCTCATGCGGTCACCGGGGGCTGGCTGTCTTTTGCCTCGATTATGTTTCGTTTCATCCTGACGGTCAGCGCCGCCCTCATTTTGGTGGCCTGTACGGGAATTCAGCGGCTTTGCGCGGGATTGGAACGGCTGGGCGTGCCGGGGGTGTTTGCGGTGCAACTGCTATTCCTTTACCGGTACTTCTTTGTCATCGGGGATGAAGGGATCCGGATGGTAAGAAGTGTCGAGATGCGGTCCTCGGGACCGCGCGCCTTGGGGATGCGGACCTATGTGACGTTGGTGGGGCATTTGTTAATGAGGGCGATGGATCGAGCCCAGCGGATATACCGGGCCATGGTGGCGCGAGGGTTTGAGGGTGAAATACGTGTCCTGAATCAATCCTCATGGGGCTGGCGTGAAACGGGGTTCGTTCTGGGTTGGGCGGGGTTCTTTGTGTGTGCACGCTTTGGCAATCCGGCCGAGCTGCTGGGCGGCTGGCTGACAGGGGGTAGGCTATGAGTCATCACTTGGTTGAAATCAAAGATTTACACTTCACCTATCCCGATGGGACGAAAGCGCTCAAGGGGGTTTCGTTCCGAATTATTCACGGGGAGTGTGTGGCGGTCATTGGCGGGAATGGCGCGGGAAAATCGACGCTGCTCGAGCATTTAAACGGTTATCTTATGCCGACCTCGGGGGAGGTGCGTGTCGGAGACTTTTTACTGACCCGCGAGACGGCCCGGTCGGTTCGCCGGTCGGTGGGGATGGTCTTTCAGGATCCGGACGACCAGTTGTTCATGCCCACCGTGTTTGAGGATGTGACGTTCGGGCCCCTGAATCTGGGGATGTCCTCTGGGGAGGCCGAAAAACGGGCGGTCACGGCCTTGGAGCGGGTGGGAATGGAGCATCTGCGGGAACGCCCCCCCTACAAACTGTCAGCGGGTGAGAAGCGGGCAGTGGCCATCGCCACGGTTTTGTCAAACTTGCCGGATGTGCTGGTGATGGATGAGCCGTCCTCGAATCTCGATCCCCGCGGGCGTCGGCGCTTGATTGAACTGCTCAAAACCTTTAAACATACACGGATTATTGCCACCCATGATTTGGAACTGGTGGTGGAGGTCTGTCCTCGCGTGATTGTTCTGGATCAAGGCAAAGTTGTCGTCGAAGGCCCGACAGTCGAGATTCTCGGGGATGAGGCCCTGATGCTCAGGCATGGGCTTGAAAAGCCGCATAGCCTCCGTCATCATCATCCCCATTAAAACGCTCTTGCCCATAAAGGATGTTTCGTTATGACCGAACTCATGCTTTCGCGGATGCAGTTTGGGGTTTCCATAGGACTCCATTATCTGTTTCCCATCACGACGCTGGGGTTGACGCTATTCATCGTCATATTCGAGACGCTGTTCATTACCAAGCGTCTTGAACAATACCGCGCCATTTCCATCTTCCTGGTTAAGATGCTGGGCCTTGTTTTTGTGGGGGGCGTTGCCACCGGGTTGTTAATGCCTCTGTCAATGGGGACTAACTGGTCCCGCTTTTCGATTTTCGCGGGCTCGATTGTCGGTGCCATCATCGCGGTGGAAGCCATTACCGCGTTTGCGCTCGAATCGGCCTTTATTGCGATCCTGTTATTCGGGCGCGAACGGGTGTCGCCCCGGGTCTATTGGGTATCGGCTGTCCTGGTGTTTGTGGGGGCGCATCTTTCCGGATTTTGGATTGTGGCGGCCAACTCCTGGCTGCAAACCCCGGCCGGGTTTGCCGTTGAAGAGGGGCGACTTGCGCTGACGAGTTATGGCCAGGCCCTTTTTAATCATTCAACCCTGATCCGGTTTGCCCATGTCGTGACGGCGGCCTGGTTGACGGGAGCCCTTTTGGTTGCCGGGATAGCGGCTTACTATGCGGCCCGTGCGCGCCATGCCGCATTTGCCGGAAAACTGCTTTCGGTGGCAGTACCGATAGCGCTGGTGGCGGCCCTTGCCCAGCCTGTTTTGGGGCATTTCCACATTTTGGAAGTGCTCAGGCATAATCCCGAAAAAGATGCGGCCTACGAAGGGATTTTCAAGTCGGTCAATGGCGCGCCGCTTTTGGCCTTCGGGATCCCGGATGAAAAGAACCAGGTGATTCACTTTGCCGTGGGGGCACCCTATTTGCTCAGTCTGCTCGAATCGGGTGACCCTTTTTCGCGCGTCACGGGACTTGAAGAATTTCCCCGCGAAACCTGGCCGCCGGTGAATGTGATTTTCACGACTTTTCATCTGATGATCCTGCTCAGCGTGGTGATGATCGCCGTGGCGCTCGTGGGCGTCATTCTGATGTGGCGAAAGAAACTCACCACCGCACGGTGGTATCTGCTGCTCCTGCCCTGGATGATTCCGCTTCCCTATTTGGCAAATGAACTCGGTTGGATTGGCGCCGAAATCGGGCGCCAACCGTGGCTCATTTATGGCGTCTTGCGTACTTCCGATGCATCCACAACAACCCTGCCCGTATGGCAGTTGAGCCTGACTCTTGTGGGCATCACCCTGATTTATTCCGCTATCGTTGTGGTGACATTCATTTTTTTGAAACGGCTGGTTCTGAAAGGGCCGCCATCCACTGTTTGAGGGGTAACACATGGATCTTCACTTTTATCAAACCTGTTCCTTTATTCTCATCATGGTGTTCCTGGGGATGTTTTCGATGCTTGATGGGTTTGA
This sequence comes from bacterium, assembly GCA_037132275.1. GTDB lineage: Bacteria > Verrucomicrobiota > Kiritimatiellia > CAIKKV01 > CAITUY01 > JAABPW01. Next base: position 34,145 of record JBAXPK010000016.1, on the reverse strand, counting down.
CCTGGGTGTCGGGATGCTTCTCCCGTTTGCCAAAGACAAAGATGAGGCGGGTCGGCTCGTTTCGATGATCTCACCGTTTTGGGATGGCAACGAAGTATGGCTTATCACTGCGGCGGGATTCGCCTTCGCCGCCTTTCCTGCGGTATATGGATTGCTTCTCAGTTCGTTCTATTTGCCCATTATGGCGTTTGTGGCGGCGCTCGTCATGCGTGGGCTGGCCTTGGACTATTCCTATCACGATCTTGCGCATCAACGGATGTGGCAGAGACTGGCGGCGGGCGGCAGTTATGGGGTCACCATTCTGGGTTTGTTAACGCTCGGGACGATTCTGCAGGGCTTGCCGTTTGTGGGGCCCGGATTGCTCAGTCAAACGTTCAGTGATTATGTCGGGGTGTTCCCGATTCTGTTTTGCCTGGCGGGAACCGTCTTTGTGATTTGGCAGGGGATGACGTACACCTTGATCCGGGATCCATCGGGCGTGCGGCAGGACATGGCGAAAAGAATCTGGCCGGCGGTGGTCGCCGCCGGCATGTTACTCATGGCGGCATGGGGGGTATATTTGCCGCAGGCCTTGGGTAAGCCAATCGCCCTCATGGGGGGCGTTCTGTGCGCCATGGGGATTGTGGCGGGCCGCTTGACCTTGGAGCGAAAAGGATGGGCGTTTTACTTCTCCTGTGTCTCGATGGCCGGACTGTGGATGCTGATTGCGGCATCGCTGTATCCGGATGTGTTGCCGGCCCGTCACCCTTCCGGACTAAGCCTGACGCTTGGTTCTGCCGCCGCGCCGCTGTCGACTCTCAAACCCATGGTATTAATCGGATCATTTCTCATCCCCGTTATTCTGGTCTATACGGGGTTCACCTATCGGGTCTTTAGAAAAGGAGTTCAATAATGCAACAAATGGTTATCTGTAAATCATGTGGTTTTATCATGGCGCAAGCCAAGCTTCATGAGGTGTGCCCCGCGTGTGGCGTCCCGGCAAAGTTGTTCATTCCCTTCGAGGAGCGTATTTCTCCCGGACGTAAGCGGATTCTCGCGTTGGATATTCATCCGGTGCTGGTTCATTTCACCCAGGCCTATACGGCAACTATCCTGCTGCTTTCCGTGCTGGCGTTAGTCGTGAAGGCGGGGTGGGTGGAGCGGATTACGACGGTGGTGATCGTGCTCGGCTACGCCTTGCCCTTTTCGGTGGTGGCGGCGTTTGTGGCAGGAATGTTCGATGGAAAAATTCGTTTTCGGAAAGTCAAAACGCCCCTGCTGGTCAAGAAGATGATCCTGGGATCTGTCTTCTTCGCCCTGACCTGCGGCGTGTTTGTTAGCGTTCTCTGTAATCCGCTCCCCTTGGCGATCATCGCCGTCCTGAGTGCGCTCGCCATGGTGTGCGCCTCCATCCTGGGCGTATGGGGCGTAAGCCTGCTGAATTCCCGCTTCCCGGGGTGAGGCGGTGAGGATAGGGGGGCGCTCACCCTTTTCCGCCGACAAGGGCCAGACGTGACGGGAATAAGCGGAACGTGACAACCGGCTGTCTCAGTGCGGCTGTTTGCAGTATCTGTTTGATTTCGCCTTCAAGGAAACTGCGGCGGATGGAAGCGGAGCCGTCTCTGACAATGAAGGTTCCCATGGCCAGGGGACGGGACACAATCCTGAATGCATAATAGGCGGTGCGCCCTCTCAACAGGTCGCTGATGACAAACCGGCGGGGAGCGGCTTGATCGAGAGCCTTCAGTAACCCGATGCACGCCGCATCGGATAGGTGATGCAGAAGGTGTTGTGCAAACAGGTAGTCTGGCTCTCCCCAGCAGGTTGGATCACAGGCATCGGCTTCAACGACCTCAACTTCCGGGTAGTTGATATTCGCCTGGCGTGCATAATGGACAATCCTTGGATCCTTCTCAATGGCTCGTACTGTGATGTTCAGGTTCTCGTGCCGACAAACGCGCACCAGCCAGCGTGCAATGTCACACCCGCCGGCTCCAAGGTCGGTGAGGCGGTACGTGCGGTCAGGTTGGCGCCGCATGTCGGGGAGAATATGGCGTTGCAGCAAAGCACGGTACCGGGTGAACAGGCGGTTGGTCAGCTCAAAGCGGCGAAGAGTGGCCGTCAACACCTCCGGGTCACAATCGGGCCGATCCATCTCCTCCACTAATTCTGCCCGCCGCGAGAAGTTCATCGCGGCTTCTCCGCGCTCAGGCATTCGATCAGGCCGGCGAAGGCGTGGCGGGTTCGCAGGTTTCTAAAACCGGACTTATTGAAAAGGGCCGCCAACTGTCGGCGATCGGGATAGCGTGCTAAACTGTCGGCGATATAGGCGTACACGCGGGCATCACGATGCAGCACCCAACCCCAGGCTCCCCCCCAGAGTTTGAGCAGCGTGTGACAAAGGCGCTGAAGCCGGGGGTGGGGTGGCTTGGAAAAATCAAGGAACACGGCGATGCCTCCGGGTTTCAGCACGCGGAATACCTCCTGTAAAGCCTCCTGTAAGTCACCCGCATTTCGTAATGCATAGCCGCCGGTGACGATGTCGACGGAGTTGTCCGCAAGCCCCGTGTGGCCCATATCGCCCACCCTATAGTGCACTCCGGGTGATGGGGCTTGTTGTCGCGCCTGAGCCAGCATGGCTTCGGTCAGATCCAGGCCGATGATCGTGCCGGCTGGATATTTTTCAACCAAGCGCCGGGACAGGTCGCCGGTGCCGCAGGCCAGGTCGAGGCAGACGGGGGTTGGCCGTTCAGGCAGCGACGCCACCAGCCTGTTTTTCCAGGCGGCATCACGGCCCAATGACAGACAGCGCGTGGCCAAGTCATACCGGGGAGCAACCAGTGTGAAAAGCTGGCGGTTGAGTAGCCGCGTGCGCCCGGGGTCTGAGAGGTCGGCGCGTATCCGGGAGAGAAAATCATGTGTCATGGATGGGTCTCCCCGAGGAGCCTCCGCCTTGCAGGGGGTCTTCGTCGGAAATGGTCATCATGGTGAAATAGGCGGCCAGGTGATGGCGCAGGGGCGTCCCGAAAAGCACATGGCGGATAAAGGCGCCACGCACCGATGAGGCCATGCGCCCGCTTAGGGTGCCCAGCCACATCCCGCATGCCGCCCGGTTGGCCGCCATCGTAAAAGCCCGGCGGCGGCAGCGATCGTAGCGTGCGAACAAGGGGGTGGACGGCTCCCCGGTGGCGCAGAGGCGCCGGAGAATTGCGGATAGATGCCAGGCATCGGCGAATCCCGTGTTCATGCCCTGTCCGCCAATGGGGCTCATCACATGGGCGGCGTCGCCACAGAGCGCCACCCGGCCTGTGAAATAACTGCGGCAGAGACGGCGTACCGGGGTGAAGGGTGTGACCCACTCGGCCTGCCGGGCATCCAGGGCGTGGCCGGTGACCGCCTCAACGCGGCGCACCAGTGTGGCCGCGTTTGCCTGGGACGGATTCGTTTGTGCAACCCAGCGGCGGCGTCCTTGCGGCAACGGGAACGATTCGAGCGAGCCGGTCGGTGTGAAATAAAGACGGGCCTCCCCCTCCCAGGGAGTGGAGTCAGGAAAGTCACCCATCACAAATGACGGGCGGTAGGAGATGCCCTCGCTGGAGATGCCCACACAGTCGCGCACCGCACTGCGATGTCCGTCGCAGGCGACGGCAAAACGTGCCGAAAAAGCCGAGAGGGCGTTGGTTTCCGCGTTGCGTGTTTCAATCATTACCCCGTCGTTTGTCTGCCGGATGGCCGACACCTCCTGACCGGTGAGGAGGCGCACGGACGGACGGGTGTTGAGTCCGTTGCGCAGAATTCGCAGTAAGTCGCTTTCCGGGATCGAGAGGATAAAATTGAAGGGAGGCGGAAGGTGGTTCAAATCCAAGACGCCGAGTTGGGCAGTTTCGGTCATGACGCGTGCGCGTTGCACCGGGCATCCGGCCGCTACGACAGAGGCAGCCAGACCGGCCTGCTCAAAGCGGTATAGCGAGGGAGGCATCACCCCGATGGCCATGGAGGCGGCGGGATCCTCTGTTCGTTTTTCGAGGAGCAGGCAGGAAAGTCCGGCTTGTCCCAGGAGATTCGCCAGGAATGTCCCGCATGGGCCGCCCCCCGCCACGATGACGTCGGCATCACAGGATTGAAAGGCGATGGTCATGGCGAAATCTTACAGGAATTCGATGAGCATGGCGAAGGCGGAGAAGCCGGCGCCAAAAGAGAGCAATACGCCGCGCTCCCCGGGCTTGGGGTGGGCTTGTTCGACGATCTGTTTAAGTGCGAACAGGACGGACGGCGAGGACATATTTCCGTAGGTACGGAAAACATTCAGTGAATATTGCAGGGCGCTGGCATCCAGTTTCAAGTCGCGCCCCACCTGGTCGAGCACGGCGGTGCCACCGGCATGCACCGCCCACCAGGCCACGTCCTTGCGTGTGAGTTGGTGTTGTGCCAGTAGGGCGTCCAGAGCCTCGCCTGCCAGTTTCGCGCCGATGGCCGGGACCCGCGTGGTAAGCACATTGCGCAGGCGTCCGCCTTCCTGCCGGTATCGAAGTTGCTCGCGGTATTTGGGGTGAATGCTGGAGGTGCTGCCCAGGATTCGCATCAAGCCGGCGGTGTCAGGTACGGATGCCTCGTTTTGCAGGATGACGGCGGCGGCGCCATCGCCAAAGATGCAGTTACTTACAATCAGTGCGGGATCAGGCCCCATAAATAAGGTGGCGCTACAGCTTTCCACCGCCACGCTCAGCCAGGGGCGCCTGTCGTTGGCGGCCAGCAATGCGGAAGCGGTGTCGATGTTGGGTAACGCACCGCCGCAGCCCATGCCGGTGATGTCCAGGGTTTTGACGGTAGAGGGGAGGCCGAGGTCTTCCACGAGATACGATGATAGCCCCGGACAGAGGTAGCCGGTGCAGGTGTTCACAATCACGCCGCCAAGGTCTTCGGCGGTCAAGTCTGCCTCGGTCATGGCCTGCCTTGCCGCTATCGCTCCCGTCAGGCGTGAATACTTGGCGAAGCGCACATTCAGCTTGTCGGGATTCGTTTCGCAAGCCTCCTCCGCGCAATCCAGCCCGAAATAGCGGCCCTCAATGGGACCATCAATCAGGAGTTTGCGATAGAGGGCCTGTTCGTCCGGAGTCAGCGAGAAATGCGAGCTATAAAACTCATACACTTCCCGCTGTGTCACATAGAAGGGGGGATTGGCGGTGGCGGGCACGCGGAGAATTGTACTCAAAACGCCCCCCGACAGAACTGCCCTGCGCCCGGCTCAAGGGATACCATGCTCATTCAGGTTGCACGGACATTTTCGCCTCGATCTTGTTGCCATTCGCGGTGGCTTCGCAGATCGAGATCTTTTCCTTGACCGTCGTGGCCTTGATGCTGGCGACCTTGCTTACGGAACTGTCCAGCACTTCGCCGGTGTCCGGGTCGGTGGTGGTTTCAAGTGTGCCGACGGAGAAACTCTGGCCGACGGCTACGCCCTCGCGGCTGCCGCGGTTGATGATGATCTTCCCGTCCTTCGCGGAAACAACGGAGCCTTCCCACGGGATCTTATCGAGTTGCTTGATCAGGAACTCAACGGCTTGGGCCACGGCGTCTTCGCAGGCTTTGCCGACGTTATCCTTCTTAAAGCCACCCAGATCGCCGCCCAGCCCGCCCAGCGCGGACCCGGAGTAACCCACGCTTAATCCCTTGCGGCCGGCTTTACCAACGACCTTGGTGGACGCCTTGACTTGGCCGGTCTGCGAATCGACAACATAAATCGTGGCGTTGATTTCCGCCGAGTCCTTGGCGCCACCGAGCCGGATGCCTTTGAAACTGAACCCACCCTCGCCGCCGGTGGTGGAATCCTGAACATGTGTGATATCGCCCTTGACGAGCAATTGAGCAGGCGTCATCTGGCCGGTTTTTGGGGCTTTTTTGCCGCCAGCCATGCGGCCGGAGGCGGCAAGATCCTGTTCCAGCATGGCTTCCCCGCGCATGTCTTTCTCGCCGAGTACGATGAATTTTCCCGAGCCCTGCAACGCATCGGTCATCACGGCGCCCCAGGCGTCGCCGATATCCCATTGTCCCGACCAGCCCGCTTTATTTTCAAATTTGCTGACGGTAATGGAATACCGCAATCCCCCCTTGGCCTCATCGGCCGCGAAGGCGCCATTTGAAACCGCCAAAACCGATATCATTGCCAATGCTGTCAGAGTTCGTTTCATTATTTCTCCTTGCGAAAGGTAAATTGTAACCCAGAAACAGCATGACATTAGAGCGAGAAGGGGAGTGCTGTCAAGAGGTGGATTTAGATGCAGATAACGCTTGCGGCAACCCCCTGTTTTCGGTATCTTCGAACCCTAAATGCCCCCCCTGTAAAGAGGTCTGTTTTGAGATTACATTACGGATCCTTTCTGGTTGGCGTAAGTTGTTCCAGGAGAATGAGTTTATACTATGGCTGATCAGCAAAAAAAGAGCGGGGCCTATGATGCGTCCCACATCACGGTTCTTGAGGGTATTCAAGCGGTCCGGAAACGTCCGGCGATGTACATTGGTGACACTTCAGTCCGCGGTTTGCACCACCTTGTTTATGAGGTGGTTGACAACTCGATTGATGAGGCCCTTGCCGGGTATTGTACCAGTGTTCAAGTCCGGTTGAATGCGGATGGTTCCTGTACAATCAATGACAACGGGCGCGGTATCCCGGTGGATATGCACCCGACGGAAAAACGCCCGGCCGTTGAGGTGGCGCTGACCGTGCTTCATGCCGGCGGCAAGTTCGACAACGACAGTTATAAAGTGTCCGGCGGTTTGCATGGTGTCGGCGTGTCGTGCGTGAACGCTCTGAGCGAGTGGCTTGAGGTGGAGGTTCGGCGCGACGGGCAGATCTATCACCAGCGCTATGAGCGCGGCAAGCCGGTCTCGAAACTGGAAACCATCGGCAAGACCCGCGGCACGGGCACCAAGATTACGTTTCTGCCCGACACCCAGATTTTCACCACCACGACCAAATTTGAGTGGGATATCCTGGCAAACCGGTTGCGTGAACTCGCCTTCCTGAACGGCGGCATTGAAATCAATTTTTCCCAGGAGGAACCCGCCCGCGAGGAACTGTTCAAATTCAAGGGCGGCGTGGTGGAGTTTGTGGAATTCCTGAACCGCAGCAAGCAGTCGCTGCATCCCAAGGTGATTTCCTTCACCAAGGAGCGGGATAAAATCGAGGTCGAAATTGCACTCCAGTACACCGACACATATACCGAGACGATGCTGTGCTTTGCCAACAACATCAACACCATCGAGGGCGGAACGCATCTGAGTGGCTTCCGCTCGGCGCTGACCCGCACCGTCAACGCCTACGCCAAGGCCAACAAACTGATCAAGGAGGACAAGGAAAGCCTGTCCGGCGACGATATTCGTGAAGGCATGACCGCCGTGATCAGCGTGAAGTTGCCGGGGCCGCAATTCGAGGGGCAGACCAAGACCAAGCTGGGTAACAGCGAGGTGGAGGGAATTGTGGCGTCGGTTGTGAACGACGAACTGTCCTCCTTTCTTGAGGAGCATCCCTCCGTGGCGCGGCGGATTATTGAAAAGGCGCTGCTGTCGGCTCGTGCCCGTGACGCGGCCCGCAAGGCCCGCGACCTGACCCGCCGCAAAGGCGCGCTGGACTCGGCTGCCCTGCCGGGCAAACTGGCCGACTGCTCCGAGCGCGATCCGGCCCTGTGCGAGTTGTATCTCGTTGAGGGCGACAGCGCCGGCGGTTCGGCCAAGCAGGGCCGTAACCGTGAATTTCAGGCGATCCTGCCGTTGCGCGGCAAGGTGCTGAACGTGGAAAAGGCGCGTCTGGACAAAATTCTGAACAACAACGAAATCCGGACGATGGTCACCGCCATCGGCGCGGGGATCGGCCAGGATGAATTTGATGTCGCCAAGGTGCGCTATCACAAGATCATCATCATGACCGACGCCGATGTCGATGGTTCGCACATCCGAACCCTGTTGCTGACCTTCTTCTACCGTCAGATGCCGAAACTCATTGAGAGCGGCTATGTGTATCTCGCTCAGCCGCCCCTGTACAAGGTGAGCCGCAAAAAACGCGAGGAGTACATCGATACCGACGAGACCCTGACCCGCAAGCTGCTGGAGTTAGGCGCTGAGGACCTGACCCTGAAGGTGGGCCGAAGCAAGACCTTTGAAGGCAAGGAACTGATGGCGGTGATGGAATTGCTTCTCCAAATCGAGCAGGCGTCCAAGAGCCTCGCGCGCAAGGGGGTCAACCTCGAGGATTACCTGAAGAAACGGAACAAGGCCGGCGGTTTTCCCCGGTATTATGTGACCATCGGCAAGGGTGAAAACGCTGAGCACCACTTTGTCACGGACGACAATGCGCTCAAGGAGCTTCGCGAGGAGACGGAGTTGAAAACGGGCACGCAGCTCGAGATTTTCACCGAAAACGGGCATTCCGCGCCGGCCCATGGCGATTCCGCATTCCGGTGGCAGGAGCTCTATGTGGCCAATGCCCTGTCCAAGGTAGTGGAGGCCATCGAGAAAAAAGGCTTCACGTTGGATCATTTCAACCAGCACGAGAACCCGGTCTTCACCCTGAAGGATGCGGATGACGGGGAGACCCCGATATTCTCCCTGCCGAACCTGCTTGAGGTAATTCGCGAATTCGGGCGCAAGGGGCTGAACATCCAGCGGTATAAAGGCTTGGGCGAAATGAATCCCGAGCAGCTCTATGAGACCACCATGAACCCGGAGAAGCGCAAGCTGCTCAAGGTGGTGCAGGAGGATGCCATCAAGGCCGACGAAATCTTCACGATCCTGATGGGCGATGAAGTCGAACCCCGGCGCAAGTTCATTGAGGACAACGCGCTGAACGTAACCAATTTGGATATTTAAGCTATGTATACACGCAACGAACTGGTCGCCAATATCAACATCGAAGACGAGATGCAGCGCTCGTATATCGACTATTCCATGAGTGTTATTATCGGGCGTGCCCTGCCGGATGCCCGTGACGGGATGAAGCCCGGTGCGCGGCGCATTCTGTTCGCCATGCGCAACCTCGGCCTGCTGCATAACCGGCCCTATAAAAAATGCGCGTATGTCGTTGGTGAAGTGCTGGGTAAATACCACCCGCACGGCGATTCCTCAGTCTATGACACCCTGGTGCGTATGGCCCAATATTTCGCCATGCGCTACATGCTGGTGGATGGCCAGGGAAACTTCGGCAGCATCGACGGCGATAACGCCGCCGCCTACCGGTATACCGAGTCGCGCCTGACGAGCATGGCGGAAGAGATGCTGGCGGATATCGACAAGAATACCGTCGACATGGTCCCCAACTACAATGGCGATCTCATGGAGCCCGCCGTGCTGCCCGCCCGCGTTCCGAACCTGCTCCTGAACGGCAGCACGGGTATCGCCGTGGGGATGGCCACCAATATCCCGCCCCACAACCTGGGCGAACTGGTGGATGCCCTGGTGCATCTCATCGAGCATGAGAACGCCACCATTGACGACCTCATGAAGCACGTCAAGGGACCCGATTTCCCGACCGGCGGGATCATTTGCGGGCTGAAGCCGATTACCGATATGTACCGGACAGGGCGCGGCCTGCTGAAGGTTCGCGGCCGGGCGGGCATCGAGGAGGGCAAGCAGGGCAAGGAAAGCATTATCATCACCGAGATCCCCTATGCGGTGAACAAGGCTACCCTGATTACCAATATCGCCTATCTGGTTCAGGAAAAGAAAATTGAGGGCATCTCCGACCTGCGCGATGAGTCAAACAAGGACGGTATCCGCATCGTGATTGAGCTGAAGCGCGGGATCGTGGCCAAGGTGGTGCTGAACAATCTTTACAAGCATACCCAGCTCCAGACCACGTTCGGCGCCATCATGCTGGCCATCGATCATGGCCGGCCGAAAGTCATGAATCTGAAGGAACTCCTGGAGGCGTATCTGGATCACCGCTACGATGTGATCCGCCGGCGTACCCAGTTCGAACTCGACAAGGCCGAGGCGCGCGCCCATATCCTGGAGGGATTGAAGATCGCACTGGATCACCTTGACGAGGTGGTCAAGATTATCCGCGGCTCCAAGGATCGCGACAATGCCCGCGCCCAGTTGATGTCCAAGTTCGGCTTGAGCGAAATCCAGTCGAACGCCATTCTGGACATGCGGCTCTACCAACTCACGGGGTTGGAGCGCGACAAACTCGAGGCGGAATACCTGGAGTTGATCAAATTGATCTCTTACCTGCGCGACCTGCTGGCCAGTCGCGAGAAACTCTTCGCGGTGATCAAGGCGGACCTGATCGAGGTCCGGAAACAATATGCCGATGCGCGTCAAACCAGCCTGGTTCCCGACGAGGGCGAGGTGAATATTGAGGATTTGATTGCCAATCGCGGCTATGTGATCACCATCAGCCATACCGGGTATATCAAGCGTACGGCGGTGAGCACCTACAAGGCCCAGCGGCGTGGCGGTAAGGGCGTGGCGGGGATGGATACCAAGGAGGAGGACTACGTCCAGCATCTCTTTGTGGCCAATAGCCATGATTACGTCCTCTTCTTCACGCCCACCGGGCGGGTATATTGGGAAAAAGTGTACGAAATTCCAGAGGCGTCCCGTAATTCACGCGGTAAGGCGATCGTCAACCTGCTCAATATTCAGAGCGGGGAAGCCGTTGCCGCCATGATCAAAGTCCGCGAGTTTGCCGAGAACCAGTATGTGGTGTTCGCCACGCAGAAAGGCGTTGTCAAGAAAACCAATCTGGCCGCGTTCAGCAACCCGCGCAACACCGGCATCATCGCCATTGCGATTGACGAGGATGACAAGCTCATCGGCGTCAAGCAGACCGATGGCCATGCCGACGTGGTGCTGACCACGCGTAATGGGATGAGCATCCGGTTCAACGAGAGCGAACTGCGTGATCAGGGCCGCGATACCCGCGGCGTGTGCGGCATCGCGCTGGATAAAGAGGATCGGGTCGAGAGCCTGGAGATTGTGGATCCGCGCGCCACGTTCCTGGTGTGTACCGAAAACGGCTACGGCAAACGAACCGACTTTGACGCCTACCGGGTGCAGCATCGCGGCGGCCGGGGGTTGATGACGATCCGGACCTCGGATCGCAACGGGGCCATTGTGGGCGCCCATGCCGTGCAGGAGAACGACGCCCTGATGTTGATTACCGCGCAAGGCCAGATGATTCGTATGCCGGTGGCCGATGTCCGTGTCATCAGCCGCGTCACCCAGGGAGTGCGCCTGATCAACCTGGATGAGGGCGACAAACTGGTGGCCGCCACGACCGTCGAGCCCGAGGACGACGAAGCGGTCGCGGGGTCTGAGGAAGGCTCGGAGATTGTCCCGCCTTTAACCTAAAACTCCCAGCCTGTATTGAACCAGACTTGGGCCTTGGGCGAACTCTCTGTCACGCCAAAGAGCGGGGCGAAATTCATAGTCATCTGGGGGAAGGGGCGGTACTGGATGCTCGGGCCTAGCAGAACGGAGTCGTCAAAATTCCCCCGGTCTTCCTTGGTATCTGTGAATGCTGCCTTGCACTCGGCGCCGAGTGCCAACTTGTAGTCCCGCACGGTATAACTGAGGCCGCTGCAGAACTGGTACTCCCGTTCCAGGTCGCCGCCGGTCTGGCATTCGGCAACAAAGTTCACGCCCCAGTGCCAGCGTTGGGCCAGTTCCCCGCCGAACAGGATCTTAGGCTCGATCTGATCAGGCTCACTCCGCCTGTCGTGCCGGATCCACTCCAGATACAAGGCGGGGTTGCCGGGTAGCTTACCCCAATCGGCCAGGGCGTAGCGGAGTTCCAGTTGCTCGCTGTTATAGATTTCGCCATCACTACCGGATTGGTCGGTGCGGGCATAGATATCGAGTTGGAATCGGTGAGGCAGGCCGAACTCCACCTCGTACAGGCTCCGGTAACTTGTGGTTCCGTCCTTGTTGAACGTTGTCCTCAGCCAGTATTCCACATCCATCTTGCCCTCAGGGATGACATAGACCCGCGTGGTGGGGAAGCGCCGGGTGGCGGTCCAGAGCGGTTGCTCATAGGAACCGATCAGTCCTTCCTCGCGCAGGGCGGGAAGCCGGGTGGCGGTGACCTGAATCACCGGATATTCCCAGGACCGGAGGCGTTGCTCAACCGGTTGCGGTTGTGTGGCGGGCGCCGCGTTCCTCATGGCGTCGGCAGGATTGGCGACTTGGGCCAGACTGGTTCCTGCGGCGACCATCAACCCGGCTATGACTACCGTTACGTTCCCGACCCGTCGTGACTGTTTCATGGATGCTCCTGTAAAGTTTGACAGTATAAACGCCACCATGGTGGAAAAGGTTCAGAATAATCTCGCCATGAACGCTTAGGGATTCAGCGTTGGTCTCTAAAGTTTGGTTCTGCCGACGTTTTTTTCTTTCTTCCTGCCGTGAATCTGTAAAATGCCACCCTTTTCCAGGGAGACACTTATGGTTGCTGAAGTTGATCAGAATGAATCGCTTGATGCGTCGTCCATTCCACGGCTGGCTGCGGAGCTGAATATTGCGCCGCGCCAGATCCTGGCGGTGGCGAAACTGCTCTTTGAAGGAAGCACAATCCCCTTTATCGCCAGGTACCGCAAGGAAGTTACAGGGAACCTCGACGAGGTTCAGATCGGGAAAATCCAGGAGCGGCTGGAGTATTACAAGGACCTTGAGGACCGTCGGACGACCATTCTCGGGTCCATTGAGGAGCAGGGGAAGCTGACCGATGATCTGAAGGCGAAGATTCTCGCCTGTACCACTAAGAACGCGCTGGAGGATCTCTACCTCCCATTCAAGCCGAAACGCCGCACCCGTGCCCAGATTGCCCGGGAGAAGGGGCTGGAGCCCCTGGCCGCCCTGATTCTCTCTCAGCCGGCTTCCGGGAGTCCCGACGAGGCGGCGAAGGCCTTCATCAACGCGGAGAACAAGGTGGAATCGGCCGACGACGCTTTGGCCGGGGCCCGCGACATCGTTGCGGAGCAGGTCTCGGAAAACGCCGAAATCAGGGCTTTCGTCAGGCAATTCTTCGCGGCCAACGGCGTGGTGGTGTCCGAGGCGGTGAAGGAGGCCACGAAAGAGCCGACCAAGTTCGAACAGTACTATGACTTCAAGGAGAAGGCGGCCGACATCCCCTCGCACCGCTATCTGGCCATCCGGCGCGGTGAAAATGAAGGTGTGCTGAAGCGGTCCTTTGCCGTGGAGGCCGATCCGATACTGAAGAAGATCGGCGAGGTGATGAAGACCAACGACCGGTCGCCCTTTGCCGTCCATCTGCACACCGCCATCGAGGACAGCTATAAGCGGCTGATCGCTCCCAGCGTGGAAACGGATGTGGCGGTTGATCTCAAGATGAAGGCCGATCGGGCGGCGGTGGAGATTTTCGCCAATAATCTGCGGAGCCTTCTGCTGGCGGCCCCGCTGGGCGGCCGGGCGGTGATTGCCGTCGATCCCGGGATCCGGACCGGTTGCAAGGTGGCTGCGCTGGATGCGACGGGGAAATTCATGGCCAACACCACGTTGTATCTCAGCCAGGGCGACCGGGCCGAGATGGAGGCGCGCATCGACCTCGCGAAACTGATCGCCAAGCACCAGCCTGCGGCCATCGCGGTCGGCAACGGTACTGCGGGACGGGAGACGGAGGGGTTCATTCGTGACACGCTCAAGAAGGCCAATATCAAGAATGTCATGGTCATCCAGGTCAACGAATCCGGAGCCAGTATCTACAGCGCCTCCGAGGTGGCCCGCGATGAGTTCCCCGATCTCGATCTGACGGTCCGCGGTGCGATCTCGATCGGGCGCCGATTGCAGGATCCGCTGGCGGAACTCGTCAAGATTGACCCGAAATCCATTGGTGTTGGCCAATACCAGCACGATGTTCACCAGCCGCTCATCGCCCAGAAACTGGAGGATGTGGTGGTCAGTTGTGTGAACCATGTGGGCGTGGAGCTGAATACCGCCAGTGCCTTCCTTCTGGCCCGGGTTTCCGGAATCGGCAACAGCCTGGCCAAGAAGATTGTGGCGCATCGCGACAAGAGCGGGGCGTTCGCCAGCCGGGCGGGGCTGCTCAAGGTGCCCAGTCTCGGGCCAAAGGCATTCGAGCAGGCCGCCGGGTTCCTTCGGCTCCGTAACGGCGAGCACCCGCTGGATGCTTCCGCCGTTCACCCGGAACGGTACGCCCTGGTCGAGACGATGGCCGGGGATCTTGGGGTTGCCCTGAAGGACCTCGTGGGCAATAAGGATCTGGCCGACAAGGTCGACATTCGCAAGTATGTCAGCGCGGAGGTGGGAGAACCCACGCTGAAGGACATCATCGCTGAGTTGAAAAAGCCCGGACGCGATCCCCGCGAGACGTTTGAGGCTCCCTGCTTCCGGGATGACGTGAATACGATGGAAGACTTGAAGCCGGGTATGGAGCTTATGGGGATTGTCACCAACGTTACAGCCTTTGGTGCGTTTGTCGATATCGGGGTCCATCAGGATGGGCTGGTCCATGTATCGGCTTTGTCCGACCGGTTTATCAACGATCCTGCGGAAGTGGTCCAGGCGGGCGACCGCCTCAAGGTCTGGGTGATTGATGTGGACATCCCCCGCAAGCGGATTGCCCTGAGTGCCAAGGGTGCGGGGACCGGGAGTACGGGAAGGCCCGGACTGCCGGGGGGCGCCGCCGGGAAACCGGGCGAACGGAGAGGTTCGTCATCCGGCCCGCGTCCGTCATCCCGTCCTCAGTTCAATTCCAATCCATTTGCATCCCTATGAAGCACAGTGGTTCATGCGACCCGGAAAGTCTCGCTCTCCAGATATTATCGAGGTCAATGGCTTTTCGATTTTGAATGAGAGCGCCATCTTGATTCACGCCGGAAAAATATCTGAACCTTATATTGGGAAAAGAGGTTGATGCGGATATACTCTCGCTTGAACGATAAGCCGGGTTTTAAACCCAAAGGAGACTATCATGGCCTTTACCTTGCAACTTGGAGACGTAGCGCCGGATTTCAAGCTTACGGCAACGGATGGACGTTCTTATAGCCTGGCGGATTTCAAGGACGCCAAAGTTCTGGTCGTTTTCTTTACCTGTAATCACTGTCCATATGTCGTGGGGTCCGATGAAGTGACCCGCCAGACGGCGGACCGTTTCGCAGCACAAGGCGTTCGTTTCGTCGGCATCAACGCAAATAGCCGAAACACGTATCCCGAGGATTCCTTCGAACACATGGTGACGCGGATGAAGCAGCACAAGTTCCCGTGGGTGTATCTGCACGACGGGAGTCAGGCGGTGGCCCGTGCCTACGGCGCCCTGCGCACCCCGCACTTCTACGTGTTCGATGCCGCCCGCAAACTGGTCTACACCGGACGTGGCGTCGATAAGCCGCGCGCCGCCGCACAGGCGACAGTGAATGATCTGGCGAATGCGCTGGAGGACTATCTCGCCGGGCGCCCTCTGCGGGTCTCCATGACCAACCCGATCGGCTGCAACGTAAAGTGGGAAGGCAAGGATGCCCACTGGATGCCGCCGGATGCCTGTGACCTTGTCTGAGCATGATCCCGGATACTGACCATCCTGAGGACCGTCCTGATCCTGACGTCCAACTTATGCTGGAGACGGCGGCGGGCTCGGAAACGGCCTTCACCGAGTTGATCCACCGCCACCAGAACGGGTTGCTGAACTTTTTCATCCGCATGGGCGTTTATAATGATGCCGAGGATCTGGTGCAGGAAACGTTCGTGAGACTCTATAGGGCGCGGGAAAGGTATCGCCCCACGGCCAAGTTCACCACGTTCCTGTATGTGCTGGCCCGGCATGTGTGGGCGGACCGGGGCCGTAAAGCCAAAATGCACAAGCGGCTCGAGGAGAGCCTCAAAACGGATGCCGAGATCGGCGGCGGCGTGACGCTCCCGGTGTCGGCGGCGGGCATGGATGTGCAGGAGGCGCTGGATGGGTTGTCGCCAAAATTGCGTGAAGTGCTGGTGTTGAACGTCTACCAGGGGCTGCGTTATCAGGACATCGCCGAAATTCTGGCGATTCCGCTCGGGACGGTGAAGTCGCGGATTAACCTGGCGCTAGAGAAATTGAGGGAAACATTCGATGAAGACTGAGAAAGATGTGATGGCTCGCCTCAAGAGTCTGCCCCCGGTCATGGTGTCTCGTGACCTGGCGCCCGAGATTCTGGCGAAGGTCAGGGCGGGGACGGCAGAGACATCCCGGACGATTGTTTGGCGTGTGGTTGTTTCCCTGGCGGCGGCCGCCACGGTGGCGTTGCTTCTGGGCGGACTTTGGTTGACGAGGACAACCCCTGCCGATCCGAGCCGTCAGGCCATGGCGTGGTTGTGTCAAACCCAGGAACCTGACGGGTCGTGGAGCACCAAGCGCTGGGGCGGCGACAAGCACTTTGAGGTGGCGTTGACAGGCTTGGCCCTGATGACACTCCTCGATGAAACCAGGGAGGCTCGTCAATCTGTCGAAAAAGCCATAGCCTACCTGATTCAGCACCAGCAAGCGGATGGGCATTTTGGCGAGCTGTTTTCCGGTACCCCTTATAATCACGGGATTGCCACCCTGGCGCTGGCGAAGGCCTATGCAACGAGGAAAGACGAATCCCTGCGCCTGGCCCTGGATCGTGCGATCTCGGCCATCTGTTCGCGCCAAGTTGCGGATGGCGGCTGGAGTTACTACAACGAGGCGCATCCCGCGTCCAATCTCTCCATCACGTTATGGCAGATCGAGGCGTTACGCCTGGCCTCGGTGGAGGGTTGGCCGCAGGCGAAGGCGAATGTCGAGCGCGGTCTGCGCTGGATGGCGGGGGTCGCCTCCGATGACGGCTCCTTCGGATACCGGCGGGTTGGCGATGCTCCAGAGGGGCCCCAGACCCTGATGGCGATGGGGGCAATGAGCCTGTTGGATGTTGCACACTCCCGGTTGATGCCGCCCGCCCGGCGTCAGGCGATCAAGGCGCAGATGCAGCGACTGGCCTCATCGTCCGGCGATGATATGGATTACTATCGCCGCTATTTTCTGACGGCGGCCCTGAAGAAGATGGGTGAGGAGTCCGGCCAAAAGAATCTTCATGCGCTACGCCGCGACCTGGTGTCGCAGCAAGTCAAGCAGGGCCCCGAATCCGGAAGTTGGAAAGCCAATGACCGCTGGAGTGCGACCGGTGGGCGTATCTATGCCACAGCGCTAGCCTCCCTTTCGCTTCAGTAGAGCGAATGGGTAGGGCGCGCGCGCCGTCGAGCGCCGCCGCGCCCGCCCTACCCATCAGGATGGGGGCGGTTCTTCTTTAGTGGGGTCAGTGACGGCGGCGACCGCCGGGCCGGTTGAGACGATCACTTGCGAGGCGCGCAGGAGGTAGGCGCCCAGTTTGTAACCCTTCCGTGTTTCCTCGATGATGGTGCCCTCGGGGTGCTCCTCGGAGGCAATCTGGGTGACACATTCGTGGCAGTTGGGGTCGAAGAGTTGTCCCTTGGTCTCGATGGGGGTGACGCCCGCTTTTTCAAGGCAAGTCTGGAACTGTTTCAGGATTCCTTCAAATCCTTCGATTACGTTATGTTTGATATGATGTTGCCGGGCGGCTTCAATACCCAACTCAAAATGATCCACAACGGGGAGAAGTTCCTGCAAAAGTTTTTCCGCAGCCCGACGGGACATATCCTCCCGGTCCCGGATGGTTCGTTTCCGGAAATTATCGAAATCCGCCTGAAGGCGCAGGAGTCTGTCCTTTAGGGTGGCAATCTCCTGATCTTTCGGATCGATGATAGTTTGTTCGGCTGCCGGTTCAGCGGAAGGGACGGCAGGAGCGTCCTGAGCGGAGTCCTGTTCCCGGGGCGTTGACTCTGCATGACTGTGATGCTTTTTGCTCATAAATGTAACTCACATTAAAATGGGCGAGGGGGGACTTGAACCCCCACACCTTGCGGCTCAAGATCCTAAGTCTTGCGTGTCTGCCAATTTCACCACTCGCCCAACCAATTTACTGTCAATGGCCTATATCTGCATTCAAATGCTCGGTTTAAGTGCGTTTGTGCCACTATTCCATATCATGACCACTATGTATCAATGACAACTGGAACAAAGATACCTGAGTGAGACTACACGGTCAAGGGTCACGCAAAGTGGCGCACCAGCGACAGATGTCAGAGTAATTGACCTGACAGGATTTGACTCTTTCGCTGTGTGGCGGAAAAAAGGGCCGGAGCAGCCTTTCGGCCACTCCGGTCGGAATGATTCAGGGACTGTCTGGCTTTTACTTCGTTGCCGAAAGTGACCAGTGTCTCCTTGTGATCATTCGGTTCAAACAGTAGGGGAGCGCCGTGTTGGATTGAAAAGGAAGGAGTAAAAAATCAATTAGTTTTCGACTTTCACCCGGCCCGGGTTTCCACCTTGGTGGGTTCACTGGCGCGGCCTATCAGGGTGTGCATGATTTCCTCATGGGTGGCGAGGATGTTATCAAGCGTGGTGATGTGTGAATGAAGAAGTGGAGTATCGGCGCCCGGGGCATTTCCACCGTTTTGAAATCGGGTCATCGAAAGGGTTTTCCCTGTTGGTATTGAAACCGGACTAGCAAGGGCGGTTATCAGGCAATCTCGCAGATTGGCTCGATCTTTCTCGTCCAGAGTAATCAGGGGAATGTCCATCTTGAGTTTCAAGGGCCGCCGACGGGATGGCGGCACAAGGATCGGGGCATCGCCGTCAGCCAGCGCGAGACGGGTCGGGTTGCGGCGCGAGAATAGAGGCGTCAGGTTTACCGGAACTCCGTGGGCGCATAAGAGGGCCAGGGCGTGGTGGAGTTGGAGTAGTCCGCCGCGAGATGCGAGATTGCAGGGAATGGCGGCATAGTCGCGCCCGGCGAGAATATCGTCCGTAAATCCGGTCAGATTTCCCCGCGGTCCCACTTCCAGAAACACGCGGACTCCGTCGGCGTACATGGTTTCAATCGTTTCGCGGAAGCGAATGGGTTCGGCCCATTGATCGATCATGATGCGCCGTATCGCCGCTGGCTCGTTAGGCAGGCGTTTGCCGGTGGTTGTGCAGTAGACGGGAATGCGCGGAATGCGATCCTCATAGGTCCCAGCGGACTGCTCGAGCCGGTCGCAGATGGGGCGGTACATTGGCGTGTGGTAGCCGCGGTCGAAAGGCAGGAACTGGCACAGAGCGCCCTCACCTTCAAGTGTTTCGCGGGCCGCCTCGATCGCGACCGGACTTCCGCATAACACCACTTGGTTGGGGCAGTTATCCATGGCCACATATAGCGCCCCCCCGCTTTCCGCAGCCATTGCCGCAATGCGCCCGGGGTCGGATGCGCCCACGGACATGAGCCGGGCCGGGGGAACCAGGTCATGCACCCATTGCTCGATCACCCGGTCTTCGATGAGGGGTTTATCCATGATGTTGTCTGATGTTGTGCAGTCGGCGAACGCGGCGGCCTCCAGCGCGAGATCCTGTGCCGTACTGTGTCCGGCGATGGCGTCGGGTGACACGCCCAACACCAGAAGTAAATGGTAGAGGGAGCAGTCGGCGGCGGTGATCAGTGGCAGGGCGTACTCCATGTTCCAGAGTGCCGCATCAACCTGCTGTCGTTCCATAGAAGTAATATGCGTCGGGGGGAATGCGATCTGGCTGGGCAGCGGTTGTCGTCCGCGCTTGATGAAAGCGCGATCCGCGCGGTCGAACCAGCCGCGTACTTCGGCGAAATGGATACACAGGTCAGCGAGCATGCCCGGATATTGAGCCCCCTCACCGGGCAGGAGGAAGGCGATCTTTCCTTCACGACCAAGCGGGCGGTCGAAATAGTAGATGCCGTTGCGGTCCTGGATGGCGGTGCGTCCGGTGTCCATCAGCGCCGTTGTGGCGGCATCGAGCTTTGCCGCCAGGGTTTGCGGCGATTCCGCCACAATGGCCAGGCAGCATGGCGCCGCAACATCGCCCCCGAGACTGAGGGTGAAGGCAATATCTCGAAGGGTTGCTTCGGGCTGCTGCGCCAATTTAACGCGCAGGGATTTTGCCCTCTCCAGCACCGCGTCGCGGGTGGAGTCCCGAATGATGACCAGCTCGCACGGCCAATCCCGCAGGAGCGTGGTCTGGCCCGGGCCGGATGAGTATTCCTCCAGAACTACATGGCTGTTGATCCCGCCGAATCCGAAGGCGCTCAAGCCCGCCCGCCGGGGATATGACTCGCCATGAATCCAGGGGCGGGTCTCGGTGTTGATATACAGGGCGCTCTGTTCGATGCCGAGTTCGGGGTTCGGCTCGTCGCACAGTGTCGGAGGGAGCACCTTGTGATACAAGGCGAGCGATGTTTTGAAGAGACTGGCCATCCCCGAGGCGGGAATGGTGTGGCTGATCATGGATTTCACCGATCCGACGGCACATCGCGGCAACCGACCTCCCCGAGCACCGAAGACCTGCGTCATGGCCTGGACTTCAATGCGATCCCCCACAGCGGTGCCGGTTCCGTGGGCTTCCACGAGCCCAATGGTGGCCGACGAAAATCCGGTTGTCTCGTAAGCACGGGTCATCGCGGCAACTTCTCCCTCAAGGCGCGGGACAAGGAAAGCCTGACCCTGACCGTCGCTGGAGAGGCCCACTCCCTTGATCACGGCATAGATTCGGTCGCCATCGCGCTCGGCGTCTGCCAGGCGTTTGATCACGGCAAAACCAATCCCTTCGCCCAGTAGCGTGCCGTCGGCGTTCTTGTCGAATGGCCTCAATTTTCCGCGTTTGGACAGGGCGCCCAACATAGAGAACACGATGAAAACACCGGCGTTGGTGTTTTCCTGAGCACCCCCGACAAGCATCATGTCGCACCGCCCGGTAGCCAATTCCCTGATGCCCGCGTCCAGGGCAATAAGTGACGAGGCACAGGCGGCATCCACCAGATAGTTGGGCCCCATGAGGTTCAATCGGTTGGCGATGCGGCCGGAGAGGACATTGGAAATCAGTCCCGGACACGTGTCCGGCGTGAAGGGAGGCAGCCTTTGCTTCATGCGGCCCACAAGGGCGTCCATGGTGGCAGCCGGGAGTTCAGGCACAACTTCCCGTAGCAACTCCATGAATAGTTCAATCCCGCCGTAGGCGCCGCTGGCGGTTACGCCCCGGTGAGGATAACTCCCGTGCCCGACGATCACGCCGGTTCGTTGCCGGTCAAAAGGGCGATCGATGTAACCGGCGTCGGCCAGTGCCTCGCGCGCCACCCGCAACGTCAGAAAATGTCCTGGATCACTACCATCCACGGAGCCCGGCATGATGCCGAACTCCAGCGGATCGAACTCGGCGAACGGCTCGATGAATCCCCCCCGTTGGCAGTAGGTGCGCGTATTGGCGGCGCCATCCGCCTTTGGGTCGTGGAATCGCGCGGCGTTCCAACTTGCAGGGGCCTCGGATACAGTTTCGACCTTGGCGACAATGTTGTTCCACAGTCGACCGACCGTGGGGGCACCGGGGTAAATCCCGGCCATGCCGATGAGGGCGATATCCTGGGTTGAAGGGTTCATTAATTTACCAGTCCTTTAGACTATGGTTCTCTTATCCGCATATTTACGGTAGGCCTGTTGGATCGTCTCCAGATCCGACGTGCGGACATGCATCAGACGGCGGTCTCCTTCGTCGAGCACGACAAAGGGTTTGCCCGGTTGTTGATGACGAAAGAACGAGGCGGGAATCCGCATGCGTTTGGCCAGGATTCCCTGCCGCCCGATTTTGATCAGCTTGGGTTTTGCGGTCATCGTTCGTCTCCTCAAAAGATAGACTTACCATAGCGGGCCTGTGTTAGTGCTGGATGAGCGGGGCGTTATATACCGGTTGGAATAAATGACGGGGCAGAGGCCAGAAAACTTAAGGGGTGCGCCCAGTCATGTGTTCACACCGTGTCGCTGTCGCCCAGGGACAGGAACCAGTTGCCCGGGCGATCCCAGCCCCCGAGGTTCAGGGCGGATCCGGCGGCTAAGACGCTCGTCTGGATCCCGCCGCGTCCCGCCTGCCGGGGGATGAAACCATGCTGTCGCAACGCTAAACGCAAATGCGTGCGGGGGAGCATCCAGACATCCGTGAGATCGACATTCTGTGAACGCAACCATTTAAGGGAAGTGGAAATCAGGGCGTGAGCGGCGTTGTGGTCACCCCGGCGCGGCGTGACCAATTCGCAGATCCGTCCGCGCACCCGGTCTTTCCATCGCGTTATGCTCAGGACTGCGAACCCCTCAATTACTCCTGATGATTTGTTGCTGATGACGATGCGTTCGTATCGATTCCCGGGTGCGTCCACATAACGCCAGTTCAAGTAGGCGGCATCGCGCACGACCATGTTCGGGTAATCGTCCCGGATACGCAGCCAGAACAGGTCGAGCCAGGAGTCGAACCGGTCGAGCCGCGACACCCGCAAGGCGCCGTGGACGGAGGCTTGTTTTCGGGCAGCGCCGCGCTCCATCCCGCGCAGACAAGCGGCCAGGAGCGGGGCGAAAGGGGGGGAGGGGCGTCCCGACGAGGCGCGTAACGCCCCGCTGAAAGGCCGTATGAGAAGCGGTATCGCCGCCATGGTTTGCTGACCGAGCAATGTGGATAGGGTGAATTCGGCATCGGCATTCGCCATTCCATAGGATAACACCACTTTGGCGGCCTCCAGTTCCCCGATGCAGGCATGAAGGAGGGCCATATAAGCGTCGAGACGGCGGTACTCCTCAAGTATACCCACATCGGTTCCCTGGCAGGCTAGGAAGTCGTGTCCCGATGCTTTCACGCGCACGGGAATTTGTCCCATGAAACCAACGATTGTGCGTCTGTTTGTGAGGACGACAGACCCCGCTAGTTTGCCGCTAACCCCGCCGAACTTCCATCGGAGCCTGGCGACCTCCTGGCGCTCGCCGAATATACGATGGAGCAGATCGGCGACCTCCTCAAGATCGTCAACCGTAGCCGGACGGGCGGCCAAGACTGGTCGTGTGATGCTCATGGCTTATCCCGTTGCAGATGTCGGTTCAGGAAGGCGACGAGGGCCGAGACGCTGATGTCGTGAAGCATCGAACCGCTTGCATCCACGAAGAGGGTATGGAACGGCAGTGGTTTCCCGTTGAAACGCTTTTGCAGCAGCCCGGCGAGTCGCGCGACGGCGAGGGAGCTCAGGCCCAGGTCGGCGCCGAGGAGTGCGTCGGGCTGGATCGGAGAAGGAGTCGTTCCCGGCGGCTTGCCCAACACCTGATTGATGGCAGTCGTGACGTCACGCCATGTCGCCTCCGGCGTACCGCTCGATGGTTTCTGTTGAATCCAGCTCATGAGCATTTATCCCTGCTTCGCCACGGCAAAAGCCATTCCCCGGTCATGCCCGACATGGGCCGTCACACAGGTATTGCTGCTGGATGACGTGGTCGGGGCGCCGGGGACATGTGCCTCGATCTCCACATTGCCCTGAGTGAGGTCGACCTGTCGAACGATATGGTTCAAGGGATTCCCCGCCAGGCCCACCCCCAATGCCTTGCCGACGGCCTCCTTGGCGCACCACAGGCGCAACAGCCATCCGGGACGTTCCCCGTCGGGACAGGCATCCAACAGGGCCGTTTCGGCGGAAACAAATCCGCCTTCCGCCAAGCCATCGTGGTTATCCGTCAGGGATGCCACGTCAATGCCCACGTTACGGCAGAATTCGGAGCGTTCAGCCGCCAACGCCACGGAACTGTTTCCGCAGTGTGAGATGGAGACCGAAATCTGGTTCTTGGTCTGCGGTAGCGCGGTGCAAGTGACCCGTGGTTGCCCGCCCTCGCCGGGGAGGATGCCAATGGATTCCAAAGGCGCCACAAAACCATAACGGTCCAGCAGTAACAGGCGTACTGCATCCTTGGCCGCCACACGGCCGCGCATCCATCGGCGTCTCGCCGCCGCATTCGGAAGGTGACACCATACTTTCCATTCGGGTTCAAGAAGAATATAGGGTGCCGCGATTCTGTCCCACGCGTTGTGGCGAAATTCGTCCACGCATTGGCAGCACCAGCCGTGCAGGCCGTCGTCGGCGAAGGTTGGCAGGCTCCATGGATTCCGGACAATACCTTTTACGGTGTGGCCGGGCAGAGAACCAAACCCCAGCGATAGGCGGAAGGGTTCGAGCGCAGAATCGTCCTTCACCCGGTTACTCCATTTCTTCCGGCGTCGGAGAAGACGGGCCGATGTCCCTCGGAACCAGTAAGGCGGTTCAAGGCTTTTGTGCAAGAAAAGATCATGCCCTCCATGACTGCGAGCAGGCGACCTTGTGAATCGGTGTAGTAGTGGTCTGTCGTCAACAATTCACCCCCGTCCTGTGTTACCGCCTTCAGTACGCAACGAACCGGTTGCCGTGAAAACGCATGGAATAAACGGAACCGCCCCATCTGCATGGGTAACGGCGTCATATCATGCCAATAGCGTTCCCATAGGATCGCCAGTTGGAACGATGCATCCAGAATCGTGGGATCAAGTATCCACTGGCTGTGTGACGACCCGGGCAGGCAAACCTCCGGCGGCACGGATTGCAATATGCCCACGATGGCGTCCTCCCGGATTCCCTCGATTGCTGTGATTCCCGCAAAACACCGTCCTTGAAATAGCCATTGCCTGTAGGCTTCCGAAACACTCAGGTCAAATGGTTTGAGGGCGCCGACATCCATGGACATGGACGTGACCGGCGCTGATTCAACTCCGAGCGTAACGATGGCGCGGTAGTGTGCCCGGTTTCCCGTATCGGCCCCGCGGATCTCCATGGAGAAGGCCTCGGCGTGAGCCGTCTCAGGGTGGGGCTTGACGCGGAGGCCCCTGACCAGAAGCGTCTTGGGCTGATCCTGCTCAACCACGATACCTTTCTGAACCTGCAGGGAGGAGATTTCAATTCCGCCCCTAGGTGAAAGGGATGCCGCCCATGCCGATTCTGCCATCAGCTCCATGGCCATGGCCGCCGGGAAAACCGGTTTGCCGTCGAGCATGTGATCATACAGGTAGGCATGCCGGGCGGGATCAAGAGTGCAGGCAACTTCAAGGGTGCCGTTGTTGTGGATGACGGAGCCGGCGCCGACCAGGGGAAGGCCCGTCCGACCGGACTCAGGGATGTGCGGACGGGAGTATGGGGCATCGCCCAGGAGTACCTCCACATCGCCCTTTCGGCCGTACTGAAGTTCATCGATAAAGCACCGTCGGCCAGCATCCGGGGGGATGACCTGCACACCCATGTCCTGGAAGCGGTGCAGAACTTCTTCCGACGCCATGCCGGCGCTTTGCCAGGGACCCCAGAGAAGCGCGACGACCCGCCCGGTCATGCGGCGATCCAAGTCGCGTGCCAACGCGTTCAGCACGCCGTTGGCGGCAGCGTAATCACTTTGCCCGGCATTGCCAAGGGAGGCGACGGAAGAGAAGAAGGCCGCGAACTTCAAGGATTCCAGGCGCAGGCGCCGGGTAAGCAGGAACGCGCCGTCCGCTTTCGTGTCGAAGACGCGGTCGAATGATTCCGGCGTCTTGTCCTCCACCCGTTTGTCTTCGATCAAGCCCGCCCCGTGGATCACGCCATCCAATCGTCCGAATTCGGCATAGATCTGGTCGATCGCGCCAGCAAAGGAAGGCTCGTCGCGCACATCGAGCGGGAGATAATTCACCCGCGATCCGCTCCGTTGGAGTGAGGCCAGGTTGGCGCGTATTTCCCGTTCGCCACACAGTCGGCGGTAGGCCGCCTCGATCACGAGGGGTGCGGCTTTCCCGTTGGATCCCGCCAACTGCCGGGCAAGGATGCGTCGGAGTTCCTCGGGCGATGCGATGTCCCGCGTCGTCGCCGCTTCCTCAACGGCTGGCAACGGCGACCGGCCCGCCAGAACCAGTGTCGGTTTGAATCGTTCGGCGAGTTCCAGGCAGACCTGCGCTGTGATGCCGCGTGCGCCGCCAGTCACCAGGATGACCCAATCGGAACCGATGTGCAGGGGCTCGCCCGTGCCCCGGTCAAGTTCGGCGGGGGCAATACTGACCTCCTGTCGACACCCGCTACTGAACCCTGCGAATCGGGAGTCATTCCCGCACTGTAACTCTCCCATGATCCTTTGCTTAAGGACAGGGATGGACTCGCTACGGCTCAAGGCAAGGGTGCTGGCGCTCACGGTGGGCCATTCTGTTGCAAACGTGTTGACCAGCCCCGTAATGCCGCCATGGCCGGGGAAGTCACCGTCCGTTTCGACTGCGGCGAGAATCCGGGTACGCCCGGAGGGCGGTGGGGTTTTCAAATCGTCAGCCGCCGCTTGGGTCAGGTAAAAAAGGGCTTTCACATCCTCCTGAAGCGCCCTCCGCCATCGGGCGAGAGACATTTCCCGGGCCGGGGCCCGCCCGCGTAGCGGTAGCAGATGGATGATACCCGCCACCCACCCCTCTGTTTTGCGAATAGCTCTGACAAGCGTATGCAGGGCTTGGGGGTTCGTGAAGTCAGTCAGGTAACAGCCTGCCGCGCCCCCGGGTCTTTCTTTTGCCGAAACCACGATGGCGTGAGAGCCCAGGGCGCGGATCGACTCCGCCACGGCCTCCGCCACGCCGCCTTCGTCGTCGGTGATGAGAAACACACCGTCACGAGGAATCGAGGCGGGGCTGTTTTGCATCGGCGCGTCCTCCATCCGCATCATGAAGCGGGGCACGTGGACACGGGCGGCAGGAGGTGAACCGGCGAGGTCCTTTTCGTTTTTGGCCGGACTCCCTGGGGAAAGTGTCGGCGGTGTGGTTCCCGATCCGCCGGGCAAGGGGACCGAGGTGATGCGGTCAATGAGTTGGCGCAGGGTTTTCAGGACGGCTAGGTTGCCTGCGGAGGAGGAGTCCGGTGTGGGGCCGAGATGCGGGAATGCTTTGCGCAGCCGGCCCGAGATTTCGACGCGTTTAATGGAGTCGATGCCGAGTTCAGCCTCGAGGTCGGCATCCACCTCCAGCATGTCAGGCGGATAACCGGTCCGTTCTCCAACGATCCTCAGCACTTCTGTCCGGACATGGTCGGTATACGCCCCGGGTTGCGTCGCTTGTGCAGGGGTGGGCGAAGGAGTTGCGGGGAGCGGAGCCACGCTGACCGTAGCCGCCCGCTCAACAGGTGTAGCTTGTGTTGGAAGGCTTTGTGGGACGGTGCCTGGTGCGAAAGCCAGCATCACGCGCCGATGTGTCTCAAGAAGGCGCTGCATCACCTGTTCGTGCGCTTGCAGGATGGCCGCCCGGCTGTCGGTTGGGCTGGGTGAGTGGCGGATTGGCGCAGTGCTGGCGGGCGTTGATGGTGTTGATGGCATAGGGATGATGGGGATTGTTGTGGGGGTCGCTGCCCCGCTTGTGATCTTGTTAGCTTGCATCGGTGTCGCCCGTCCACCGTCCACCCACCATGTAGTCTGGGAATACGGAGTAGTTTGCGTTTCCTCGACGAGTCGTTCCAAGTCATGTTCGCGGGGTTGGCGATCTTCATACAGCCGATTCAGGCTGACGGGAGCACCGTGGGCGGCAAGTTGCGCCAGTGCGTGCAGCAACCCGTCCAGCCCGGAACGCTTTCGTGTTTCCAGCGGCACGACGACGCGTTCCCGATTTCCGAGAATTTGATCCGTGAGCCCGCTCAGGATCGTACGCGGCCCAACTTCAACGAAGACCCGCGCTCCCGCCGCATACATTGCTTCGATTTCGGACACAAATCGCACAGGCGAGACCAGATGCTCGCCCAACCGTGACTGGATGGCGGCGTGATCGGGCGGATACTCCCCGCCCGTGGTATTGGAAAAAACCCGCACCACGGGAGTTTCGAAGCGGAGTTCCCCGATCAACTTTTGAAGCCGCTCTTTTGCGGGCGATACGAGCGGCGAATGAAAAGCGCAGGCCACGGGGATAGCTTGCGCCGCGATGTCTTTTGCCTCCAACTGTTTCAGTGCCTCTGTAATCGCGGCTTTTGTGCCTGAGATAATGGTTTGTCGCGGTGAGTTGAGGTTGGCGATCCAGAGATCAGGCAGGGTGCCGATAAGCTCGCACGTTTTCACTTCGTCGGCTTCAACCGCCGCCATGGTCCCGAGATCCCCCCGCGCTTCCTCCATGATGAAGCGACCGCGGGATTCAGAAAGGTCAAACAACATCTCGGGGGTGAGACACCCTGCGGCGCACAGGGCCGAATACTCGCCATAACTGTGGCCCGCCACCATGTGGGGTGTTACCCCCAGAGCTTGTAACAACTTCAGCAGACCCGTGGACGCAGCCCCGAGAGCAGGTTGAGCCACGTTCGTTGCCGTGAGCGCCTGTCGCGCGGCGCGATCCTCGTCTTCACTGAATCGCGGCGGGGGGAAGACGAATGACGACAAAGGCCGCTCGAAGCGGCCAGCCAGCACACGGTCGGCCATTTCGAACGTGGTGCGGATTTCGTGGAAGTGGACGGCCAGTTCCCGCAACATGTCGGGATACTGGGAGCCCTGGCCGGGGAAGAGAAACGCGATGGAGGCATTTCGGGCCATGGCTTGGGAAGACAGATAGATGCCGGCCGAGGCATCCCACACGGTGGCTGTTGTATCGGCGTTAAGTTTACCGGCGAGGGTATCCAGCTTGGCGGCCAGGTCATCAAGCGATGAGGCCACGATGGCAAGTGTCGAAGGCTCGGCGTTTTGCTGTGAGCGCCGCCAGAGGGTAAACGACAGGTCCTTGAGCTCCGGCTTCGCACCAGCTTTCAGGGCGGCTGCCAATCCGGTTGTCTTCTTGAGGATGTCTGCGGGGGAGGCTCCGCGCCAGAGGAAAATTTCGCTTGGCCAATTCACGGTGATGGCACCGGATGACTCGGCTTCATATTCCTCAATAATGGCGTGATAGTTGGCGCCGCCAAAGCCGAACGCGCTGACGCCTGCCCGCCGGGGTTGATTGCCGGGTGGCGCGATCCAGGGCCGGGTTTCCGTGTTTGCGTAAAGGGGGCCGCCGGTCAGGCTGTCGTTCGGTTTCTCCACCCCGATTGTGGCAGGCAGGACTTTGTGGTGCAGAGCCAGCGCCACCTTCAGTAGTCCGGTGATCCCCGCCGCGCCCTTGGTATGGCCAATCATGGATTTCACCGAGCCCAGTGCCACCGAATTCGGCGCGCTTCCGGCCGCCCCGAAAATCTGGCGTAGCGATTCGGTCTCCGCCCGGTCGCCCGCCACGGTGCCGGTGCCGTGCGCCTCGATCAGGCCGACGGTTGACGGCAGAATATCGGCGACGGCATAAGCCCGGCTAAGCGCGCGGATCTGCCCCTCCGGCGAAGGTGCTGTCAGGCCTTTGGCACGTCCGTCGCTGGATGCGCCGACACCCCGGATGACGGCGTAGATGCGATCTCCATCCCGTTCGGCATCCTCCACCCTTTTCAGGACAAGCATGGACAGTCCTTCGCTGATGCAGGTTCCATCGGCGGTGTGGTCGAAGGTGCGGCAGCGTCCGCGGGGTGAGAGCGCATGGGTTTTGCAGAAACACAGGTAGTTGAAGGGGCTCTGGAACGTGTCGGCCCCGCCTGCCAGCACCATGTCGCTAGCGCCGCTATCGAGTTCGCGACAGGCCAGATACAAGGCGGCCAGTGACGAGGCGCAAGCTGCATCAACCGCGAAGGTGGGGCCGCCTAGGTCGAAACGGTTGGCGATGCGCCCGGCAATGACATTGAGGAGAATGCCGGCGAAGGAATCTTCAGTCCATTCAGGCAGGTCTCGATGGACTCCCGCCAGGGCGTTGGAGCCGGAGCCGGCGGAGAGCGCCGAACGGAGCACGTAATCCTGGCCGAGTTCCGCCAGGCCGCCGCTGACGCCGATGATAACCGAGGTGTTCTCCCTGGAAAACGGGCGCGTTTCGTACCCGGCATCCCGCAACGCTGCGCGCGCCACTTCCAGTGCCAGCAACTGGATGGGCTCAATGGAGGCGAGTGAACTGGGTGGCATGCCATACTGAGCCGGATCGAACGGAACCGGGTCTAGGAATCCGCCCCAGCGGGCGTAGATCCGGTCGGTAGCATCGCGTTGTTCGTTGAAATACAATTTCCAATCCCAACGCGACGCGGGGACTTCGCGGATGGAGTTGGTCTTGTCCAAGATGTTCGTCCAGAACTGGCTGAGATCCCGCGCGCCCGGCAAAAGGCAGCTCATTCCCACGATGGCAATTCCCCTGCGGTTGGCTGAGCGTTGAGGAGCGGGAGTGTTGTCGGCCTGGCGTATGGCTTCCCTCAGGATAGCGGTGCCGCCCATGCTGATGTTTTGATGCAGTTCCTTCATGGTGCAAACCTCGATGTGCAAGGCCGCCGCCTGTCCCAGCATGTAGAGACCCCCGGCGAGCTGTTCCTTTTCGTCGACAGGCGTCAATGCTTCCGGTGAGCCGTGCTGGCGCGCCACACCTTTTGCGGCCAGGCGTAACCGGCCGATATTTAGGGTCTCCAGCGACACGCGGAGTTGATCTGCGGAGATTCCCTCGGCTTTCAATTTAGCTTTCTGGAGCGAGAACGATTCCGCGTAAGGCGTGGGGGCGCACCGGACGACATGACCGGGGCCGGTTTCGAGAAGAACGGTGTGCCTGCATTCCAATGCCTGGCGCTGAAATGTCTTCAGGATCGCACCGGAGGAGACCGCTTCCCTGGTGAATAGATAGGCCGTGCCCATGAGAAAGCCGATCTTCACCCCGCGCTCTGACAATGACGCCATGGAGGCTGCGGCCATCGCGGCGCTGAGCGCATCGTGGATGCCGCCCGCCAACAGCACATGGCAGGAGGGCAGCTCATTTTCGGGAACCAACTCCAGCAGGATCTGCGCCGCCTGCTCCCAGAGCACGAAACTCGACAGCGGGCCGACATGCCCGCCGCATTCCCGGCCCTCGAACACGAAGCGGCGCGCGCCGTCCTCGATAAACAACTTGAGCAAACCCGGTGAGGGGACGTGGAGATAGGTCTGGATGCCGTCCTGTTCCAGGAGTTTTGCCTGCTCGGGGTGTCCGCCTGCGATGAGCGCGTAAGGGGGGTGGTGTCGCCGCACGACGGCCATTTGTTCTTCTCGCAATGGTGTTTCGAGGAAGCCGAGCAGTCCGACGCCCCATGGGCGGCCATCGAACCGGCGGTTTGTTTCGGCGAGCAGGGATTCGATCTCCTCCCCGCGCTGCACGCCGAGGGCAAGGAAGGGCAAAGCGCCCGCCTCGGCAACCGCCGCCGCAAAGGCGGGGGTGTCGCTGACACGGGTCATGGGGCCCTGGGCGATCGGATACGTGGTGTCATGGGCCCTGGCCCATGCCGAGCCCTCCACGAGAAGATCCGCACGCTGTACGGAGCGCAAGTGTGAGGACAAGTCGGCACGCAACCCGCGCAGGGTTCGTTCCACTGTGCCGTAGCGTTCCGCGAGGCGGTGCGCGAAGCCCGCGTCCTGCCCGAGCGGAAGCTGGTGGGCACCGTCATTCTTTTCGAAGGACGCAAGGGAACGGAACCGAAGGGGTGTTTCAGCCTCTGGACAGTGGGTTTCAGAACCGTCCATGTGTCCAATGCGGGCCCGGAGCTGCGGGGGCAGCGGCGACTCGCGCAGCAGGGCCAGTTGAGAGTCAAGGACGACGCCAGCGGCCCCGCCAACAAAGGCGGCTGCGAGGGTATGGCTGCCGATGCCACCCTGAATCCATATAGGCAGCGTGATGACGTCGCGCAGACGTTGTAGAAGGATGAAGGTGGTTTCTTCCCCGACCCAACCGCCAGACTCGTTTCCCTTGGCAATGATGCCGTCTGCGCCGGCCATTTCCGCGGCCTGGGCTGTCTCGAGATCCACGGATTCAATCAGAACCCGCACGGCATGTTCGTGCAGGTGGAGGATATGCCCGCCCACTTCAGCGGGGTTGGTGCGGGTGAGGATAACCCAACCCACTTGGGGGGGGAGGTTCTTCAGGAGGCCGGGAGCGATGGTGGCATCGCCCAGGTCAAGGCGCAAACCGCATTGATCGCGCGGGGCGTTGCGGAGTTCGGCGAGGGCTGAACTCAGGGCGGTTTCGGACGGCGCCGACTCGCCATTAAGAATGCCGATTTCACCCGCCCGGATGGCGGCTAGGGCGATATCGGGAGCCAAAAAGCCCGCAAACGAGGTCGCCATGAAATGAAAATCGTCCAGCCCTGTCATTGTATTGATCTCCGACAAACAAGGGACTTATGTTTTCATGATCCCGTTAGTCCTCAATCAGAGGAACGTTAGAACGAGGTTTCGGAAAGAAAGCGCGGAGCATGGAAAAATGATTTTGTGGATGATGACGCTCATGAATAACTAACAGTGGCATGACCGGGGGAAAACAGTCGTCAGGTAAACAGTCTCTTTAGTTCAACTCAGGCAGTTTTCAGACAAGGAAAGGTGTCATATTGGGCATCATATTGTCTGGATAAGTGGAGTTGGAGCGATAAGCATCCCGAAATGAGGTGGACCTCAGGCGGCATGAGTCATGTGGTGTGACTCAACGTCTGGGGTCGATTTGTTTCAGGAGGGCAAAGCGATGAGACGATGGGATGGATTGGTTGAAGGATATGTCAGGGAGTGTGAGATCCGTGGTTTGGCGGCTACTACGATGGTTATGAGGCGAAGTGCTTTGGCTCGGGCCGGGACATGGCTGAAGCTTCGCCGTCCGAAGGTGAACCTAGAGCAGATGGAGTCTGAAATGCTGATCGAGTACCTGCGGACACGAAGCGCATTTCGGTCGAAGACAGTGGTGGCCTCGACGGTGAGTATCCTTCGCGGGATGGGGGAGTATCTCGTTAGTCAGGGTGTCTGGACGAAGAACCCGATGCGATGGATCCGGGGTCCCAAGATGGATCCCCGATCGACCCTGCCGCGCAGGATCGGGAAAGCCGACATGAAGCGTATATGGGATGAGGCAGAGAAGATAAAGTCTCCGAGTGTACGTGCGGTTACTCTGTGCGTACTGGCGATTCTCTATGGATCCGGGCTTCGACGGGGGGAACTAGAACGGATGAATATGTCGGATTGGGATCGGGAGAATGGACTGTTGAGAGTTGATGGGCGGAAGACGGGACAGGAACGGAAGGTGCCGGTGGGGGCTGGTGTATGGCGGTGTGTGGAGGCGTATTTGCCTGTTCGTCAGAACCGACTTGAGTCTGCGTGTCGACTTGAGGAAACAGCCTTGCTAATTGATCGCTTTGGGAACCGGATGCGCGCGGATGCGATTAGCCGAGTGGTTCGCGCATGTGCGGTGGCGGCGGGGATTCCATTTGTCAGCCTGCATCAGTTCCGTCATTCGTGCGCCTCGGATCTTCTGGAGAGTGGCGTCAAGATGCCAGAGGTACAGGCGATGTTGGGTCATGGTGTGCTGGCGACGACGATGCGGTATCTTCATGTCAGCGGCGACGTGATGTCGGAGGCGATCAAGAAGCACCCGATCAATGAGTTCCTGGATCCAGAGCCGGAAGCAACGGAGAGGAGGGCGGTGATATGAATGGAGTGAACACACCTTTGGATGCATGGGTTGAAGGTTATCTCAACTACCTGGGGGATGTGCGGCGTCTGGCGCGCTTTTCAGTGAGAGACTATCGCTGCGCCCTGCGCCGATATTCAGTGTTCATGGAGGCACACCGTCCCGGGGTGCCTGTGTGGAAGAGTACGCTGGAGGACTGTCTGGCGTGGCTGAACCAGTCGAGGGACTCAGGCTATGGCGAGAGTGGACTAGCCAAGGAACTCAGTCACATCCGTGGTTTTTTGGAGTACAGCTTTAGAAGCGGCCGGTGTAATCGCAACGTGCTGGATGGGTTCAGTCTGAACGACCAGTGTAAGTCCCGGGTGCCTGCTGTGCTGACGATTGACGAGGCTCAAAGAATGGTCAAAGTCCTTGGCAGAGAGAACGCCGAGGTTCGACGGTGTCGCGTGATTGTGTTGATTCTCTATGGTTGCGGCTTGCGGACGAATGAGTTGTGTCAGCTGGATGTGGGCGATGTGCAGATTGAGCGGCAGGAACTGTTTGTGCGTAAGGGGAAGGGCGAGCGGCAGCGCTATGTGCCGGTTCCCGGGGCGGTGTGGGTGGAGTTGCTGGCCTATCTGACGGAACGCGGAGGCAAGACCGGCCCTTTGTTTCGAACGCATGCCAAGAAGCGCCGCTTGAAAGGCTTGGACGTTGGCTTGATCGTTAAGGAGGCGGCTCGCCGGGCTGGAATCGAGTGGTTGGTCACGCCCAAAACCCTAAGGCACAGTTTTGGAACACATCTCATGGATCGAGGAGTCGATGTCGGGGT
>JBAXPK010000015.1:0-47123 GCA_037132275.1 bacterium | reverse complement strand
GGCCAGCGCCCGGGAAACCGCAGCGCGGGTGGCGGCCGGGGCGGTTGCGGAAAAATGGCTTCATGAACACTTTGGAATCGAGATTGTCGCCTGGGTGCAGTCTGTTGGCGATATCGTTGCCCCGGCACCGGATGCCCAAATCCTAACCCGTGCTCAGGTGGATAAAACCCAAGTGCGCTGTCCTGACTCAAAACAAGCGGCGGCCATGGCCACGCTGATCCGCTCCGTGAAGGAGGCCGATGATTCAGTTGGCGGGGTGGTTGCCTGCGTCTGCCGGAATGTGCCTGTGGGATGGGGAGAGCCGGTGTTTGGAAAACTATCCGCGATGCTGGCCGGAGCCATGTTGACGATTCCCGCCACACGGGGCTTCGAGTTTGGGCTCGGCTTTGCCTCCACCGGTCTGCGGGGATCGGTTCATAATGATCGGTATGTGAAGAAGGGAAAATCATTGGGAACCCTGACCAATAACAGCGGAGGAATCCAAGGTGGCCTGTCCAATGGGGAGTCGATCCTGTTCCGGGTGGCCTTCAAGCCGCCGGCGACCATCGGGTGCGTCCAAACCACGGCTGACTGGGATGGCAAAGAGTGCGAATTAAAGGCGCGTGGACGGCATGATCCCTGCGTGGTGCCTAGGGCGGTTCCGGTTGTCGAGGCGATGGCAGCGATGGTGTTGGCGGATGCAGCCATGATGGCGGCGGCCGCAAAGTGAAGGCGCCGGGCACATACGAGCTTCTGGCGGTTGATCCGAAAAGCAAGGCACGGCGTGGCCGGTTGTGGACCCTGCACGGCTCCGTTGAAACCCCGGTTTTCATGCCGGTGGGGACCCAGGCGACCGTCAAGGCGATGACTCCGGTGGAACTGAAAGAGGCCGGGTCTGAAATCATTCTGGGGAATACCTATCACCTGAGTCTGCGGCCCGGGGTGGAAATCATTGAAAAATGCGGCGGGTTGCACCGGTTTATGGGGTGGGATGGCCCGATTTTGACCGATAGCGGCGGGTTTCAGGTGTTCAGTCTCTCCAAACTCCGGAAAATCAAGCCTGACGGCGTTGAATTCGCTTCGCATATTGATGGGACAAAACTGTTTTTGGGGCCCCGTGAGGCGATGGATTTACAGCGTCGGTTCGGCAGCGATATCATGATGGCTTTTGACGAGTGCCCCCCTTATCCAAGCCCCTACGAATACGCTTGTCAGGCCGTAACGCGAACCCTATCATGGGCTGCTTTATGTGCCGAACTGCACCCGCAGAACGGCCAATTGGTCTTTGGAATTGTGCAAGGCGGCGAGTATGCCGACCTGCGTGTGAGGTGTGCCCGCGAACTGATCGCGATCGGCTTTGACGGCTACGCCGTCGGGGGCGTGAGTGTGGGCGAGCCGGAGCCAGTGTTGCTGGAGGCTGTGAAGAACGGTGTGGCGGAATTGCCGATGGAACGGCCGCGTTATCTGATGGGCGTGGGTGTCTTGAAGCAACTCGTGGAATCGGTGGCGATGGGCGTGGACATGTTCGATTGCGTGATGCCCACGAGGTATGCCCGCCATGGCACGGCGATGACGCGAACGGGGCATTATCCGGTTCGGAACGGGCTGTACAAGGAGGATACCCGTGCGGTTGAGGAAGGCTGCGAGTGTTATTGCTGCCGGAACTTCACGCGGGCCTATATCCGGCATCTGATGAATGTGAAGGAAATCCTCGGGGTGCGGTTGTTGTCGATCCATAATCTGCACCGGACTTTGGAGTTTATGCGCGAGATGCGTACAGCGTTGGATCAAGGGGTGTTTGAAGATTTCAGAAGAGAATTTCACATGAATAACAAGGAGACGGTATGACGATAGCGACAAGCATGATGATGTTGGGAATGGGAACTCCCCCGGCCGGCCCGCAGGGTCAGGGTCAGGGAAGCGGCATGTTGATGATGGGGTACATGGTCATCATTTTCGCCCTCTTTTATTTCATGATGATCCGACCCCAGCAGAAACGGGAAAAGGAACGGAAGAAACTGGTTGAGAGCCTCAAAATAGGCGACCGCGTCATGTTTTGTGGCGGCATGATCGGAGTTGTGGCGGCGGTCAAGGATCAGACGCTGGTCGTCAAGGTTGCCGACAGCACGAAGGTGGAAATCGTCCGGGGCGCGGTTCTCCGTGTGCTCGGAAAAGACGAGATTCCCGGCGATCTCGAAAACAAATAACCCCCTGGTTTCATACTTCATAATTTCTGAATGGCAAGGAGTAGGACGGCATGGATAAGAAAACGATTTTTAAGTGGATGTTGCTGGTAATTTTGGTCGGGCTGTCCGTCGCGACGGTCTTTCCGGTAAGCGAAAAAGTCCGGTTCGGCTTGGATATCAAGGGTGGAACCAGCTTTACCGTGCAGATCGATGAAGAGGCCATGGGTGGCCAGATTCGCGAAGAAATCAAGCTCAAGCTCGGGGAAGAGGAGTTTGCGAAGCTGTCCGAGGAGGACGTCAAAACCCGGGTGAAGGACCGTTTGGCCAACACCATCAAGGAGGCTCAGGCCCGGGCGCTTGAAGTGATCCGCAACCGTGTCGATGGACTGGGTATTGCCGAACCCATCATTTTCCCGGAGAAGGACAACCGCATTGTGGTTCAGCTTCCCGGCGTGGATGAGAAAAAACGCGATGAAGCCGCCCGCTCCATTCAGAGCGCCGCGTTTCTGGAATTCCGGATGGTTCATGAGAAAAACAGTGAACTCATCAGTAAGTTTTTTGAAAGAGGGGTTGCGCCTGAAGGGTACAAGATCGTGTCGTTATCTGACGGCGGAGCTGCCAAGGATTATGTGATTCGCGACAAAAAGGCGGTTGCCGATGTCAAAATGGACTCCGCGTTCCGCAAGCGGGTAGCCCAGTTTAATGCCCCCGCCCGCTGCGAATTTCTCCTGGAACGCCAGAAGGTGGGCGGCCGCGAAGCTTTCACTCCTTACTATGTTGAAAAACGCACCCAATTAACCGGTGACACCCTCAAGCGTGCTTCAGTGGATTATCGTTCACTGGGACAGGCCGTCGTGAATCTTGAATTCAATCCTAAGGGTGCCCATAAATTCGCAGTGGTAACCGGTGATTATGCCCCCGGCGGGGCGAAGAATTCGGGCCCCGTCGGCCGCCAGATGGCCATTGTCCTGGACGGCACGCTCTATTCCGCCCCGGTGATCCGCGAAGCCATTCATGGCGGTCGTGCGGAAATCAGCGGTAACTTTACGCCGAGCGAGGCGATATTCCTCTCCAACATCCTCAAGGCCGGCTCCCTTCCCGCGCCTGTGGAAATTGTCGAGCGCCGCGTGGTCGACCCGACTCTTGGCCGGGATTCGGTCACGAGCGGTGTAAATGCCGGGGTGTATGGATGCGTGGTCATCATTCTTTTGATGGCCCTCTATTACCTCCTGAACGGACTGCTGGCCGATTTGGCGCTGATCCTGAATGTGGTGTTGCTGCCGTTGGGAATGCTTGTGGTGGCCGGCGTTCTTGGCATGTTCTCCAGCGATGCCCGGGCGGGAAGTGCGATTGCCCTGCCGGTGCTGACGCTGCCCGGTATTGCCGGTATTGCCTTAAGTATTGGTATGGCGGTGGATACGAACGTGTTGATTTTTGAGCGCATCCGCGAGGAACTGAAGGGCGGCAAGAGTCTCAAGGCCTCGATTGACGCCGGTTTTTCGCGCGCCTTCGCGGCGGTCTTTGACTCCCATGTGGCGACCATCCTGACGGCGGTGATCATGTTTATCTTCGGGTCGGGACCGGTTCGAGGGTATGCCATCACCCTGATCGCCGGCCTGTTGATCAACCTCTACACGGCTGTGACGGTCACCCATATGTGCCACACCCTGATCGCGACCTGGACGAACAAGGTTTCGATCCTCAAGATGTTCTCCATCATTCCCGAGACGAACATTGATTTCATCGGGAAGTGGAAATGGTTTTTGAGCGGTACGTTCCTGGTGGTGGTTATCTCGTGGGGGATTATGTTTGCCCATGGCGCCAAGGATCGCTCGTCGGTCTTTGGTGTGGATTTCACAGGCGGAACCCAATTGACGATGAGCTTTGAATCCAAGCCGGAGATTGAAACCGTGCGCAGCGTGCTGACCAAGGGGGGAGTCAAAGATCCTTCAATCCAATTCCAGAAGGGGATGGAATCCAATACCCGCGACGTTTTGCTGGTAAAAGTTGCGACGTTGGAGGAAGGCCGACTGGTCGAGAATCTGCTCACCAACCAGATTGCCCAGGCCGGCTTCAAGGTGATGCAACAGGATGATGTGGGGCCCCAGATCGGCAAGGAGTTGAAAGTGCGTGCCAGTTGGGCAATGATTCTGGGCACGCTCGCCATGGTCATCTATATCGCCTTCCGATTCGAATTCGGCTTCGGGTTGGGGGCTGTCGTGGCCACCATCCATGACGCCATGATCACCATCGGGGTGTGTCATCTGCTCGGGTTCCCCATTACGATGACGCTGATTGCGGGTGTATTGACCATTATCGGGTACTCCAGTAATGATACGGTCATTATCTTTGACCGGATTCGGGAAAATCTGCGTCTATATAGCGGACATCAGACATTCAAGGATTTGTGTAACCATAGTATCAATCAGACCCTGGCGCGAACCTTGCTGACCAGTTCCTTCACGATGGTTTCCGTGTTGTTCCTGGTTTGGATGGGCGGTGGCGCACTGAAGGACTTCTCGGTGGCCATGCTGGTGGGTATGATCACCGGCACGTACTCAAGCATTTACATCGCCACGCCTGTAACCCTCGCGTGGTATCGGTGGAAGGCGCCTGATCTCGGACAGAAATAAGTCCCGTGAAACAGTGGAAACTTGCGGCAATTGACGACGGGCCAGCCCAGAAACTGGCCCGTCGGGCTTTTATCCCGCTGCCTTTGGCCTGCGCCTTGATGGCGCGCGGGGTTTCCGACGACGCTGAAATTGACCGCTTCCTGAATCCCCGGCTCAGTGATATCGGGGATCCCTTTACCCTGCCTGACATGGCGCCTGCCGTGGAGCGGATCTGGAAGGCGATCCGG
The DNA here is from genome assembly GCA_037132275.1 of bacterium. GTDB lineage: Bacteria > Verrucomicrobiota > Kiritimatiellia > CAIKKV01 > CAITUY01 > JAABPW01. The sequence goes on along the minus strand of JBAXPK010000015.1, from coordinate 42,098 downwards.
TCGGATGAAGCCATTGTCGTCTATGGGGATTACGATGTGGACGGCGTCACCAGCGCCGCCCTGATGAGTCTCGTTCTGTCGCGCCTGGGCGCCCGTGTTTTTCGCTACCTTCCCAATCGGATGGAGGAGGGCTACGGATTGGGCGTGGAGACGGTTGAGCGCTGCATCAGCACCTTCACACCGGGTTTGATCGTCACCACCGACTGCGGTTCCGCTTCGCATGAGGCGGTGAAGGCGGCTCGTGCCGCCGGGGTGGATGTGGTGGTCACCGATCACCATGAAGTACCCGGTGAAGCGGCGCCCGCGGTTGCGGTGGTCAATCCCAAGTTGGGCCTGGACCCGCAGACCCGTTGTCTGGCCGGTGTAGGAGTGGCATTCAAGGTGTGTCACGCCCTGCTGAAGCACGGGAGGGATCGAAAACAGAAAACGGCATTGGATTTGGACTTGCGCGGGGTTCTGGATCTGGTGGCGCTCGGCACCGTCTCGGATATGGTACCCATGATTCATGAAAACCGGATTTTGGTTCGTCATGGTTTGGCGCAACTCAACCGGAGGGAACGGTTGGGGCTCCGTGTTCTTTCTGAAATCGCCGGCGCCACCGGGGAACTGGGAACCTACCATGTCGGGTTTGTGCTGGGGCCACGCATGAACGCCGCAGGACGTTTGGGCAAGGCCGATGACGCTTTGGAATTGATCATGACTGACAATCCCACCAAGGCCCGTGAACTGGCAAGCGTGTTGGATTTGGCAAACAAGGATCGCAAGCAGATCGAGGGCGAAATCATGGACGATGCGTTCCGGCGTATCGACGCGTTTTTCGATCCTGAGATCCATTTTGGCATTGTGGTCGGGGCGGTCGGCTGGCATGTCGGGGTGATCGGGATTGTCGCCTCCCGACTCGTCCATCGTTATGGGCGCCCCGCGATTGTGGTGGGGTTTGATGACGCCGGAATCGGACGCGGCTCCTGCCGAAGTATTGAGGGGTTTGATCTGCTGGGCGGACTGAAGGCCTGCTCAGAGTATCTAACCCGCTATGGAGGACATGAAATGGCGGCCGGTCTCGAAATTAAAACGGAAGCGTTTGATCGGTTTCAGAAGGCCTTTCAAGACGCTTGTGCGACGGGATTGAAGGGGCGTGATCTGCGCACAACCCTCGAACTTGAGAGTTGGGTCAGCCTGGCCGAGGTGCTTGATCCGGCCTTTATGGATGGAGTCACCCGCATGGCGCCGTTCGGCGTGGGCAATACCGAGCCGGTGTGGGGGCTGAAAAACATCCAGATCATCGGGTCTCCTAGGATTTTGAAGGATGCCCATCTCAAGCTGCGTGTAGGTGTCGGCGCCGATGTGTGCGATGCGATTGGGTTCAAGATGGCCGACCGGTTGGCTGAAACAGAGTCGGGCCGGCTGGATTTGGCCTTTAATCTTCGAGCCAACACCTACATGAACCGGACCTCGCCACAACTTAACCTGATTGATTTCCGGAAATCCGCGAATTAGCCGGTAGTGGTATTGTTCTTGAGATAGGGTGATTTGAATGTCAATATCACCCGGCTTTTACGTGCAATGGAAGGGCGGACTGTGAATACAATATTGCTCCGGAAACAATTGTCTGATGACGTATACCTGATGCGGATTAACGCGCCGCATATTGCCCGGGAACGCCTGCCAGGACAATTCATCATCGTTCAGCTTGATAACGAATACGGGGAACGAATCCCCCTGACGATCGCCGATGCGGACCCGGTTGAAGGCTCTGTCACCATCATTTTTCAAGCGGTTGGCAAAACCACCCACAATCTGGCCGAGAAACAGGTCGGAGATACCATTCAGAGCGTGCTGGGTCCCTTGGGGCAACCCACCCATATTGAGAAATTCGGCACTGTGGTGTGCGTGGGCGGCGGCATCGGAGTCGCCCCCTTGCATCCGATTGTTAAGGGAATGAAGGCCGCCGGAAACAGGATTATCGTCATCGTTGGTGCCCGAACCCGCAGCCTGGTGATCTTGGAGGAGGAGATGAGGGCGTTGGCGGATGAATTTATTGTCTGTACGGATGACGGGTCGTACGGACGGAAGGCTTTGGTGACAGAGCCCTTGAAGGAGGTTTGTGGACGCGTGCCAAAACCCAATCTGGCCGTGGCGATTGGACCCCCGATCATGATGAAGTTCTGTGCTGAGAGCACACGCCCGTTCGGCGTGCCGACCATGGTCTCGCTCAATACCATCATGATTGACGGGACCGGCATGTGTGGCGGATGCCGTGTAACGGTGGGGGGGCAGACGAAGTTTGTCTGTGTGGATGGCCCTGAGTTTGACGGGCACAAGGTGGATTTCGATAACATGATGCAACGACTTAAGGCGTATCGAAAACTGGAGGATCACGCCCATAATCAGTGTCATCTCGATGCGGAAATTCGCGAAAAGGAGCGGAGCCGGTCATGAGTCACGTTACCCCTGAATCCCTGACTGAAGCGGCTTGTAAGGTATTGGATACGATTCAGAAACGGACCACGCCGTTAACTCCCAAGGAGCGGCTGTCCATTCCAGCCCAGGAGATGCCTACCCAGGATCCTGCTGTCCGGCGGAGAAATGTCAAAGAAGTGGCGTTGGGGTATACGCCCGAGCAGGCCCAGTTGGAATCCTTGCGCTGTCTGCAATGCAAGAATGCCCCCTGCATCCAGGGGTGTCCGGTCCGGATTGATATTCCCGGTTTCCTGAAGGCGGCGGCGGAAGGTGATTTTCTGGGGGCGTGCGGCATCATCAAGAAGAACAGCCTGTTGCCTTCCGTGTGCGGGCGGGTTTGTCCCCAGGAAGTTCAATGTCAGGAAAACTGTACGGTTGGTAAAGCCCTGAAAAGCGTCGATAAGGCGGTTTCAATCGGGCGAGTCGAACGATACGTGGCTGACCTGGAGCGTGAATCCGGTAAAACCCAGCCGCCGGTCATCAAGCCTGAAACCGGAAAAAAGGTCGCGGTGATTGGGACGGGACCCGCCAGCATCACCGTGGCGGCAGATGTCCGGCGCGAGGGCCACAAGGTGGTCATGTTTGAGGCTTTCCATAAGCCGGGCGGAGTGCTGGTATATGGCATTCCAGAATTTCGTCTTCCCAAGAGCATTGTGCAGGCGGAAATCGACGCGCTGACCCGGATGGGCGTGGAATTGCATACCAACTTTGTGATTGGGCGGACGCGGAAGCTGATGGCGCTGTTGGATGAAGATGGATTTGACGCGGTATTTATCGGAACCGGCGCCGGGTTGCCAAAGTTCATGAACATGGAAGGTGAAAACCTGGTGGGGGTGTTTTCCGCCAATGAGTATCTGACCCGGGCGAACCTGATGAAGGCGTATGACTTTGGGAAAGCGGATACCCCCATCTACCGGACCGGTAAAGTTGCGGTTCTGGGCGGTGGAAATGTGGCCATGGATGCGGCGCGTACTGCGGTGCGACTGGGCGCAGAGGAAGTCCACATCATCTATCGCCGAACCGAGGTCGAGATGCCCGCGCGTGTTGAGGAGATCGCTCATGCCAAGGAGGAAGGGGTGATCTTCCACCTTCTCGAAAACGCCAAGCGCCTGATTGGTGATGAAAACGGGTGTGTCAAGGCGATGGAATGCTTGCGGTATGAACTCGGCGAACCGGATGCATCCGGACGCCGACGCCCAGTCGAAATCAAGGGCAGTGAGTTCATTCGGGATGTGGGAACCGTTATCATTGCCATCGGCAATGATTCCAATCCGCTGATTCCCCGGACGACCGATGGCCTGAAGACCACGAAATGGGGAAACATCATTGTGGATGATAACGGCAAGACTTCGCTCGATCGCATTTTCGCGGGGGGTGACATTGTGCTGGGAGCCGCGACGGTTATTCTAGCTATGGGCGAGGGCCGCCGTGCCGCCACCTCGATTAATGCGTTATTGGAAGTCTGAATATTTCTGAATCGATCATGACCTCAAAGCGACAAACACTTCAGCGCTATCTCCGCAATCAATTGATATCGGGGTTATTTGTTCTGGTGCCGCTGTGGGTGACCTATGTGGTTGTGATGGCTAGCTTCAACGCCATGGCCTCCGTCCTGCAGCCTCTGGTAAGCCGACTCCCCATGGAGGTGCCATACTGGGTTGAAGTGATGATTTCCATTATGGCTTTTATCATGCTCGTCTTGGTGACAGGAATAATTGCCGGACGTGTGGTCGGCCAGCGGTTTTTGCTTTGGGGTGAGTCGCTAATCCTGCGTATTCCCATCATTAAGACCATCTATTCTGCGGCCAAACAGGTCGTGGATTCTGTTTCGATGCCTAACAGGAAAACCTTCAAATCGGTTGTGGTGATTGAATATCCCCGACCCGGGATCAAGGCCATTGGCTTTTTTACAGGGATTACCACCGATGAAGCGGGCGTGAAGTGGTGCCGCATCTTTATCCCGATGTCCCCGCTGCCCACCTCAGGGTTTCTTCATCTGGTTCCGGTACAGGAGGTGCGGATTACGGATATGACGGTTGAAGAGGCGTTTAAGATGTTGATCTCGGGCGGGGTGATCGCTCCCGATACCCTATTGACGCGGCCGGTCGATGACAATCACCTGTAACAGTCCAGCGGTAGGTTACATATCATGACTGTGACACCATTTCAGCGGCGGGTGTATGAGGCGGTCAGCCGTATTCCAAAGGGAAAAGTGGCTACCTATGGTGGCGTGGCGGCGTTTATCAAGTGCGGTTCCCCACGGGCCGTCGGGCAGGCCTTGCGGATTAATCCATATGCTCCGAAGGTGCCGTGTCACCGGGTGATTGCCGCCAGTCTGAAACTGGGCGGCTTTCAGGGTGAAACCCGGGGGGGTGCGATTGCCCGTAAGGAACGGTTGCTGGCCGGGGAGGGCGTCAGATTTGAGTCCGGGCGCCTGTCGGATCCCCGGCGGTTGTTTTCATATCAGGGAGGGTAATCATGCAAAACGAATCCACCCGATCACGTTATCAGACCTTGGATCGCCAGAGTCTATGGCACCCTTACACCCGTTTCTCGGCGCTTAAGGCCGGGCCGCTTCCCGTCATCACGCATGGCGAGGGGGTTTACCTCTATGATGATGAAGGCCAAAAGTACTTGGATGCCATCTCCTCCTGGTGGGCCTGCAATCTCGGGCATGGGCATCCTGCGATTGTCGAAGCGATTATCCGGCAAACACGGGAACTCCAGCACAGTATTCTCGGTAATTTATCGCACCCCCGCGCCATCGAATTGGCCTCCATGATTGTGGGGTTGTTTCCCGACGACCGGCGCGTGATGTTTGCCAGCGACGGTTCATGCGCCGTGGAGGCCGCCCTCAAGATTGCGTTGCAGTACTGGTATAATATGGGCCAACCCCATAAACAGAAGTTTGTCTCTCTGGATTTCGCTTATCACGGCGATACGTTAGGCGCCGTGTCGGTCGGCTACCTGGATCAGTTTCATAAGCCGTTCAAAGGCGCTCTTTTCCCTGTGTTTCAGGCCCCATCGCCTTGTTGCGGAACCTGCGCCTTTCACGAACCGGAAGAGGCGTGTCTCCGGGCGTGTTTTGATACGATGCGCACCATTGTCAGGGAGCATGCGCATGAACTTGCGGCGGTAATCATTGAGCCAATGTGTCAGGGATCGGGCGGCATGCGAATCCACAACGCCGAGTATCTGAGAAGCCTGGCGGAATTGTGCCAAAAAGAGGGCGTGCTTCTGATCGCCGATGAAATCGCGGTGGGAATGGGACGTACTGGGAAAATGTTCGCCTTTGAACATGCCGGTATTGTGCCCGACATTGTCTGCATCGGCAAAAGCCTGTCTGCCGGATATCTGCCCATCAGCGCCGCCGTGGTTCGCGATGCAATTTATGAAACCTTCCGCGATCAGCCGGAAGACCATACCTTTTATCATGGGCACACGTTTGCTGGAAACCCGATTGCCGCCGCCGCCGCCATTGCCACATTACGGGTTTATGAGGAGGAGGGGATAGTGGCGCAGTCCGCCGCCATGGCGCGGGTGCTGACTGAAGAACTGAGCGCTCTGGCCGGCATTCCCGGGGTGCGCAATATCCGTTCCCTGGGGATGATCGGGGTGGTTGAACTTGAGGATGACAGCGAGGGAACCGGAACCCGCCGCGCCATTCAGGTCCGGGATCGGCTCCGTGCCAACGGCATTCTGTTGCGCCCCCTTGGCCCCGTCATCTACGTCATGCCTCCGCTCGTCATCCCTGAGCCGGTTTTACGCTATCTCGTTCAGGCTATTGGCAAAGTTATTCGGGACGGGGAACACCATCAATAGGCGTTTTTTGTAGGAGACTTTCAATGCCAAAGTTGAAGCAAACCATTCCTGTGATTTTGGATACTGATATTGGAACCGATATTGATGATACCTGGGCATTGGCAATGCTGCTGCGCTGCCCTGATATGCCGCTACTCATTCAGGGCAATGGCAAATGAAATGGCGGCTCGGAGTTCACGCATACGTGCGGAAGAAAGCGATGTGACGAGAGATCCGATTCTGGCTTTCGCAACGGTTTGCATGTGATCGCAATTGACGGCGCATTTTTTGGGCATGCCGTCCGCCTTATCCAACAACACTTCGCTGGGTATGTCCCGAATGGTGGAGGTCACCGGCGCGACGGTCACCTCTCCCAGGTGGGGTATGATGGAGTCCCGGGTCAAGATGACAACAGGGCGGTTTTTATCTGGCTGGCCGAACCTGTACCAACGGACATCGCCACGCTTCATTCATCACCCCACTTCTGTTCGGTCTCCCACACTCCGACTTCATCGGCGCCCATCGGGTGATTTAGATACCCTTTCCGGTGTTTCTCTTCGAGTCTCTGCGTTTTAATCCGTGCGACGGCCTGTTGAAGTGCGTCGCGCGTAAACGCTGAGCGTGTCGTGTGTAAATACTTTGCAACCCTGTCCACGGTTTGAACAAGACTTTCATCAAGTGTCATTTGAACTGTTCTCATGGCCTACACCTCAATGTTGATACCTATAGCTATAATACTACACATCGCTATAGTGTCAATCCGTGAAATGGCTAATAGGAGTACTGGCTGCCGCCGATAAATTCGCGCAACAGGGAGGTTGCCGGCACTGCATGGTCGTCGGATACCGCGTCAAGGGGCTCGAGAAGGTTATGAACCCGTTTGGCCCGGACATAGGCATCCTGGCGGCGGTGATCCTGGCGGAAGGATTCCATGGCCTGGGGCAGGTATTCCCATAACCTCGCCTTCAAGAGCGGCAATTCGTAGGGCAGGGCGGTATTCAGAATGAAGTCGGCCTCGCCGATAAAGGGAATGATGTGTTTCAACTCACTACGCCGGACGTAATGCCAGTGGGTCAGGGTGCCCATGGGCTGCAGGTTCCGGTGGGCCTGGTCGCGGATCATCCGTCGCAGTAGCCGGTTATCGGCCCATCTCATGAACGTTCCATCGGCGGCGCGCAACTGTCCCAGCGTCTCCACATATAGCCCGAACTTATTGGCGGCCGGAACGGCTTTTGTCATGTCGCCATAAAGCCCGTGCAGGCTGTCCAGAAGCAGAATTTCGTTATCCGCCAAATGCATCTCGTTGACATTCAGGGTACTGACGCCGGTCTTGAAGTTGTAAAACGGGGTTCTAACGGTGCGCCCCGCCAGCAGATCGCCGAGATGGGCATTGATCAACTCAAGATTCAGGGCTTGCGGGGTTTCGTAGTCATAGTCCCCGAACTCGTCACGCGGGTGTTTTTCAAGGTCATAGAAATAGTTGTCGATATTGATCGACTTGAGGCGAAGCCCGCTGGCCTTGAGAGCCTCGCCGAGTTTAATGGTGGTGGTGGTTTTGCCGGAGGAGGAGGGCCCGGAGATGATGATCAGGCGCGTTGCATTCCCCCGCGCGAGGATGGCTTCTGATGCTCCCTGAATCTCCGCAGAAAACCGATCCTCGGCGGTGCGCACCAGTCCCGTGAACGATCCATTGCGAATATGGTGATTCAGGGACTCCACGCTTTCGCACTGGTGCGCCATGTTCCACAGGAGCACCTCGTAGATCTTCTTGTAGGGAATATTGTCGGTGACTTCGAAGGAATAGCCCTTGGTGGCCCGTAGCATGGCCCGCTGTTGCCGGTAGGCGATATAATTCCGGGCCAACTTGACCTGTTGGTTCTCAATCAGGCACTTTTCGACGATGTCCTGAATATCCTCGACGGACGGTAGCATGTCCCCGTGATAGGCGACGGCCAGGGCCTTTTCGACCTGTTCCGCGAGCAATTCCGCCAACGCCCGATCCGGAGCCCCCGTGGAGGCGGTTGCCTTGAAGATGGCGCTGGTGATCCGTTCACGGTCATACGTGACCAGATTACCGTTCCGCTTGACGATGGAGGTTAGGGCGCCCGTTATTGACATGCAGAGAGAAATACAAAACAGCCCGGTGGAAAGCAAGCCGCGAGCCATTCCCTTCACGCCGGGCTTTCCGTTCTTGATACTGTACCCCCGCCATGGCAAGAATAGCCGGGTTTGCTAACCGAAAGAACCAGACTATGACTCGATTACCGGATGCGAAATGTGACTGGGATGCCTTGAGCCGCCGTGTGCTGGCAGGCGAGGGGCTCCAGCGTGATGAGGCTTTGGCTATTCTTAAGTCGGATGAAAATGAACTCCTGGGGTTGTTGAATGCGGCGTTTCTACTGCGCCATCATTATTTTGCCCGGAAAGTTAGCCTGCATGTCATTCGAAACGCCAAAAGCGGGGGATGCAGCGAGGATTGCGCGTATTGTAGCCAGTCCAGTGCCAGCACGGGTGTCGTGCCCTGTTATCCGCTCCAGAGCGAGGAGGAATTGCTGCAGGGCGCCCGGGAAGCCAGGGAGATGGGCGCCATCCGGTATTGTATTGTCACAAGCGGTCGTTCTCCATCGCCTGAGGTTCTTGAGCGGATTGCCAGGGCGGTACGGCGGATCAAGCGCGAGTCTCCCCTGTCGATTTGCGTGTCGCTCGGGATTCTTACCGACGGGCAGGCGGCGGAACTCAAGGCCGCCGGCGTGGACAGGTACAATCACAACCTGGAAACCTCGGAACAATTTTTCCCCACCATTTGCACAACCCATTCCTATGCGGAGCGCAAGGCTACGGCGGCGCGGGTAAAGTCGGCGGGGATGGAGCTTTGCAGCGGCGGCCTGATGGGCATGGGCGAGACGCTGGAGGATCGGGTGGGCTTGGCCATTGCCATGCGTGACGTGAAGGCGGATTCCATTCCCCTGAATTTTCTGGATCCACGACCGGGAACCGGACTTATGAATCGGCCGCGGATTGCCGCTGGCGATGTGCTTCGCACTCTGGCGCTTTTCCGGTTTGTTCATCCCGACCGGGAAATCCGCATCGCGGGGGGGCGGGAAGCCTGCCTTGGCCCGCTTCAGGTTCTGGCCCTCTATCCGGCAAATTCCATGTTCACCTCAGGTTATCTCACCACGCCCGGGCAAGGGTATCAGGCTGACCGGCGGATGTTAGAAATGGCCGGCTTCGATGTGGTCGAAATAACGGACGCTTAATTCCCTGCTCAGGGCGCCCATTCGCCTGCGAAAGGTTGCTTTTACACGGCAATGGCATAAAGTGGATGTCTATGAAAGTGGTGTTCCTTGCCGTCAATTGTTCTTATTCCCATACCAGTCTTGCCGCTTGGTGTCTGAGGTCGATGGTCGATGAGGCGATGTGGGAGTGGGAGACGGTCGAGGTGACGGTTCATGATGATTCCGACAAGGTATTGGAGCGTGTGCTAGGCGCCTTGCCGGATGTGGTGGCGGCTTCGTTGTATCTTTTTAATCACGCCTTTGTGGCGGGACTCCTGAAGTCAGTGAGGGCGGTCAGGCCGGCCTGCCGGATTGTGGTCGGCGGCCCCGAGTGCCTGGGTTCCAACGCCTCGCTGGCGGGGCCTGGCGGTCTGGCCGATGTCGCCATCCGCGGCGAGGGCGAGCGGGCCTTCGCGGCGTTGCTGCGACGATGGCGGGCGGGCGAGCCCTGGGACGCTATTCCGGGACTGTGCGGGATGGTGCTCGGAACGTTCAAGGATAATGGCGCGGCCTTGACGGTGGATGACTTTGATTCGCTCCCCTCTTTCTATGAACGGGAATTGACGTCGTTCCGAAAGCCGTTTATTCAACTGGAGACGTCGCGTGGATGCGGAAACGGTTGCCTATTCTGCACCAGCCGGCGCACCACGCGGCGAGACCGTTCGCCGGACCGGGTGAGGGCGGATCTGGAGTTTATCCGGGCGGCCGGAGTCAGGGAAGTGCGGATCGTGGATCGGACTTTCAATGAAGATCCGTCCCGCGCCTTGATCCTCACCAGGCTGTTCCGGGATGAGTTTCCGGGAATCCGGTTTCATTTGGAAATAGATCCCGCCCGCTTTAATGCAAAACTGGCGGCTGAGTTATCACAGGCGCGTCCGGGGCAATTTCACATCGAGGCGGGTATCCAATGCCTCAGCGCGCCGGTCTATGAAATCCTCGAGCGTGAGGCTACCGTTGGGCGGACCCTCGAGGGACTGAAACGACTCTGTGATTTGAGGAACTGTGAGGTGCATGCGGACTTGATTTCCGGGCTTCCGGGAAGCCGCCTCCTTGATCTTCTGAATGATTTGACGGCCATGATGGTGTTAAGACCGGCTGAAATCCAACTTGAGCGCCTAAAGCTGTTGCCGGGAACCCCTTTGGCTGAAAATCCGGCGCGATGGGGGCTGGTTGCCCAGTCTACTCCGCCTTATCAGGTGTTGAGTACACCATCCCTTTCGCCCGACGAGTTGCAGCAGGCTGATCGGTTATCCAAACTCCTGGATTGGTATTTCAATGCGGAGGCGCTGCATCTTTTTTTTGCCGATGCCGCTCAGGCCTGTCCCTCCCTTTTGGTTCGATTTGAAGTTTGGATCCGGGACAGGGAGGCATTTGAAGTCCGGCCTGATCTTGAATCCCGGTTCAGAACTTTGGATGTCTTTCTGAGGGAGCTTATAAGGGAGGACTCCACTCTTACGGTCCCTCTTTCCAGCGTGGTGCAGCGCTTGTGGTACCGGTGGTACCGACTGGGTTTCAGCGCCCGGAATGGCTTGTGTCCCTCCATGCCATGGAAAAAAGAACTTCCGCCGGATGCCGTGCTGGTCGAAGGCGACCCGACGGTCCGAATCGCCCGGAAGTGGTTAGTGGAATTGGATCCGCCGCATCTCTTTTGTTACGGAACCGGCGCCTGCGGTGAGCGCTCCGTGGTAGCGGTGTATCGGTGTCTAAAAAGCGGTTGACGATGATGGCATCGCCGTATAGATTACGCGACTTCTGAAAGCACTTCGTGCCCCCTTCGTCTATCGGTTAGGACAGCAGGTTCTCAACCTGTTAAGAGGAGTTCGACTCTCCTAGGGGGTGCCAACCGTGTACGCACCCATGTCAGCTTTGAGTTATACGCTATTGTCATTTGCGATTATCCTGATCCTCAGCCGCCTGAAAGTTCCGCTGTGGCTGGCGATCTGTGGTGGCGCGGGTTCATTGGGGATTTTTTTCGGCCTCGGGGGTATGGGGCTTGCCCGCGTGGCGTGGGCCGCCGCCACGGATGCCGCCTCGATCGGCCTGCTTCTAACCGTTGCGTTACTCTTGATTCTTTCAGAGGCGATGCGTCAGACGGGCCGGTTGGAGCGGATGGTTTCCCTGATTCAGGCCTTTCTTCGCCGTCCCGCCATCACGATGGCGGCCCTTCCCGCTCTGATCGGTCTGCTACCCATGCCGGGCGGGGCGATCTTCTCGGCGCCGATGGTCCGGCAAGCCGCCGGTGACAACCGGATCGACGGCGACATGCTTTCGGCGGTGAATTATTGGTGGAGGCATATCTGGGAACACTGGTGGCCGTTGTACCCGGGAGTGATCCTGGCCATGAGCCTGACCAATAGCGATCTGCTGACCTTTGCGGCATTCCAGATCCCCCTGGGGATATTCATGGTTCTGGGCGGGATTATTATCCTGAGGGCGTTGCATCCCGATATGCGGCAAATCGGTCCTCCTCCGCCGCCGGGAACCAAACTCAAGATTCTTCAGGCGATCGCCCCCATTGGCTTGGTTCTGATCGTATGGTTTGCCTGCGACATGGTTTTCAAGGCCGTGGTGGGGTGGATGGGGATCGAGGCGGGCGCCGGGCACGCGGGACTGTTACCACTTGCGGGGAAATTTGCACCGCTAATTCTCGGGCTCGTGGCGAGCCTGGTGTTTACGCTTTGGTCGAAACCGCTGCCCGCCCGGCAGGTGGTGCGTCTCATGATGGGCAAAGAATTGGTTCCGCTACTCGGTTTGGTTTTGAGCGTGATGATCTACCAGCATATGCTCACGGACGTGAATGCCGCCGCCGCGATCGGCCGTGAACTGATTGCGATGCATGTGCCCTTGACCTCCGTGGTGATCCTTCTGCCCTTTATTGCCGGGTTGCTGACGGGTGTGGCGTTTGGGTTTGTGGGCGTCAGTTTTCCGCTCGTCTTGAGCCTGGTGGCCTCCATGCCCGATCATCCCGCCATGCGCCCTTATGCCGTGTTGGCCTATGCCTGCGGGCATTTGGGGATGATGATTAGCCCGACCCATCTGTGCTACGTGGTGAGCAACCGCTACTTTGGCGCGACCTTCAGCGCCACCTCACGGCTCATCGTGTGGCCCTGTCTGCTTGTGGTGATTCTCGAGGCAGCCTATTTCCTGCTACTGAAATGGGCCATGTGATGTGCTAGGCGATCGCCGGGGTGTCGACGTAAAACTTAAGGACGGCCTCGCCGGTTTCCCAGCGCTTCAGGCGATTGATGTCGGTCGTTAACTGGGCCGCCTGGGCCAGAAGTTCATCTCTGGCTATGTTTTCCTCGACCGAAGACAACTGCTGTTCCGCTAAGGTGCGGCGGCGTTGCAGTTCCCGACTCCATAGGCCGAGAATGAGACCCTCAACGGCTTGCCGGTCGCTTCCTTCGGTACCAGCTTTGTGGGGAGCGCTCAAAACCTGTGCGGCAAAAGTGGAGAGATTCCGGTCCGCGTCATCGCGGTCAGTGAGCAATTGCATGACGTCGACTCCTTCCCGCGAGCTATCCCGCAGCACTTCCAGGAAAGCCCTGCATGTCGGATCGGTGATCATCGTGAAGGGAAGATATAGTTCCGCCAGGGTGACCAGGTCGGGGTTGGTGCCCAGATGCTCCGCCAGCAGAACTTCGCTGATCGGCCGCTGGGGAGCCGCTAAGGGTGCGTCGGAATCGGCGATTCGTGGTGCAGTGTGCTTCGTCAGTAACCGGAGTTCGGTATGGAGGGCGACGGTAGAAACGCCCAACCGGCGGGCGACGGTTTGAATGAGCACATCCCGCTGCACGGCATTCGGACTCTGGCTGATGGTGGCCAGAACCGCCCGGCTCACTTTCATCATCCCGACTTCCGTCCGGATATCCTCCTGACCCAGCAACAGGGTGAGCTGGAACTCGATGGCGGGCACGGCCTGGGAAATGGCTTTGGCGAAGGCTGGGGCTCCCTGTTTCAAAATCAGCGAGTCCGGATCCTCTCCCTGGGGAAGGGTGGCCACCCGCACGGCAAGCCCCATTTGCATAAAAATGACCGACGCTTTCAGGGCCGCGTTCCGTCCGGCGTCGTCGGAGTCGAACACCAGCACCACGCCGTCGGCATACCGCTTCAGGATGCGTGCATGATCCTCGGTGAAGGCGGTTCCCTGGGCCGCCACGGCGGTCTTGAAACCGGCCTGGTGGCAGCGGATCACGTCGATCTGGCCCTCACAAATGATGGCCTCGCGGGTTTCGACAATTTCACGGCGTGCCCGGTCGAGCGCATAGAGGATATGGCTTTTCCGGAAGAGGGGGGTCTCCGGACTGTTGACATACTTGGCCGCCTTGGGATCCTGCAGGAGGGTGCGGCCGCTGAAGGCGACAATGCGGCCCTGCTCGTTGCGGATGGGGAACATGATCCGGCCGCGGAACCGGTCATAGTAAGGGTTGGTGCCCCGGTCTTCATCCCGTTTGACCACGAGTCCGGCGAGGTCAAGTTTCTGAACCGGATACTCTTTTTTGCGTGCCCAGTCGATCAGGAAGTCCCAGGAGTCGGGCGCGTAGCCGATCATGAAATCCTCAATCACCTCGGGGGAGAGTTGCCGCTTCTTGAGGTATTCGCGGGCGGCCAGGGCATCGGGGTTTTGCAGGAGCTGTCTATGGAAAAGGGCGGCGGCCTCCTCATGGATGGCGAGCAGGATTTCCTTGTCGCCGGACGGCTCCGAGCCCTTTTCAAACTGGATGGGAACCCCGGCTTTCTCGGCGAGAATTTTGATGGCGCCAGGAAAGTCGACATGCTCGTACAGCATCACAAACTTGAAGACATCCCCACCCACGCCACACCCAAAACAGTGAAAGATCTGGCGCTGGCGATTTACGTTAAAGGAGGGGGTTTTCTCTTTGTGAAAGGGACAGAGCGCCTTGACGATTGTCCCTTTTCGGGGCAGGGTGATATAGGAATCAATTACGTCCACGATGTCGCATCGAAAACGGATATCGTCCAAAACCGATTTTGAGATGATGCCGGCCATGGGACGTTATTCTTCCCACTTCTCACGTTTTCCGGCGCGGGCGGCACGGGCTTTTTCGATGAGGGTTTCACCTTTTTCAACCCGTAAGAGTAATCGCTGAGTCAATTGGGTCTCGACGCCGATGACTTCCCGGCTGATCCATGAATTTTGTCCAACCGCTTCAGGTTGCTTATTTTCGGGAAGATAAGAAAACATCATAAACACCAGCAGCACGAGGCCCGCCGAGGTCAGTCCTCCCGCGATGGCGCCTCCGAGCCGGTCAATCCAGGTGGTGAAGGTGATTTTGAACAGGTAACGAAGCAGGGAATAGAGAAGCATAATGATCAGGACGGGCACGACCACCAGACAAAATAGGGCGACCATGCGGGCCAGTTCCAGGGGCATTGCGTATCGGCTGATGAGCCAGTCCCGGAAGGGTTCGAACCCGTTCATCAGGGCGGCGGCAACCGCCAGCCCGGAAAATACCAGTGCCATCTGTCCCGACAGGCCCTGTCGAAATCCGAATAGAATCCCCATCAGGACGACGGCGGCGCCGAGGATGTCGGCGAAAGTGAAACCTGTATGTATCATGGAGAATCCCCTGTGTACTATCGAAGCCCCTTCTTTTCCTTCGGTGCGGGACTCGTTCGTGGTTTTTCGGCCAGCGCCACCCGTGCGATCACCACGTGAGGATCATTTTTCTCAACAGCCAGATATCGCTGAAAATATTTCCGGGCCTCGCCGGGAGTCTTCAGCCAGTCACGGTGGATAACCCCGAGATTGAACAGGGCGGGGGCGTAGGTGGAATAGTCTGCAACGACCTTGAGCAGGCGCTCCCGGGCGGCCGCAGCCCCGGTGGTATTCAGGTCAATCAAGGCCTGCGCGGTTTGAACACTGGGAGAGCGCGGGGCACGTCGCGCCGCCTCGGCGAGACACTCAGCGGCCTCAGGTAAACGGTTGCCCTCGATGAGGATGCCGGCGGCGTACTCCAGCGGGCGGGGATCCTCCTTGACCTGTCCCGCGAGTTGAATAAATCCCGCCAGGGCGACATCCTGCTGGCCGTTTTTTAACTGAACAATGCAGAGATTTGCCAGCGCGTCGAGATCAGCGGGATCCTCCTGGATGACCCGCGTCAGAAGCAGCTCCGCCTGTTGAAGGTTTCCCTGATCTATGGCTTTGATGGCATATGCCACCGGGTCGCGCCCGCATCCCGCCAGTATCAGACAGCCCAGAATGACGCAAGCCAAGGGGTGAAGAGTGAGCTTTTTCATATCGGTATCTCGTGACTGGGTTAAATTATACCATGCCAAGGCGGCTTGGCAATTTCGGATTACATATGCTATGAAAGAGTTTAATTTATGAAATTTACCACCCAATGGTTTGATGAAGTGGATTCGACCAACACCGCCCTGTTGGAGCGGGTGAGGATTGATCCGGAATTGCCATCGGGGACGGTGTGGGCGGCCCGGATGCAAACGGCAGGGCGTGGGCGCCTGGAGCGGAAGTGGAACTCCCCTCCGGGCCGGAATCTGCTCTGTTCCCTGTATTACAGGAGTCGCGCCGGGAGTGACCGCTTCCCCTCGCTGACCATGGCCGTCGCCATCGGAATTGACGAACTGCTGCATGGGTTTCGCATTGGCTCCAATCTGAAATGGCCTAACGATGTCCTGGTGAAGGGACGCAAGATTGCCGGACTTCTTGCCGAACGGACCGGAGAGGACGGTGTGGTGATAGGGATCGGGCTCAATGTGAATATGACGGCGGAAGAAGCCTCCCTGATTGATCAGCCGGCGACATCCCTTCGTATCGAAACCGGCACTGAGTTGATGATTGACGAGGTGTTGAAGGCGTTGCTCAAGCGTTTGCCTCCCTGGCTGCTGCACTGGGAGGAGGGCGGGTTTTCCAGCCTGCGAGAGCGGTGGATTCAAGGGTGCGGCGGCCTGAATGCGTCCGTCACTATTCGCCATGGGGAGCGTCGAGTAAGCGGAACCCTGGCGGGCTTCGGGGAGAATGGCGAACTTCTTCTGCGCTTGCCGGATGGGCATGTCCAAACGGTGTGGACAGGGGATGTTGTGGAAGGATGAATTATGAAGTTCCATACTTCATAGGTTCTTCGGTATAGTCCCATCGGTATTCAGACAACGAAAGGAACACACATGAACAGCGACCAAATCAAGCAGGGATGTGAACGGGCGCCGCACCGCAGTCTGCTGCGGGCCACCGGGTTGGTGAAAACCGGCGATTTTAGTAAGCCGTTTATTGGAGTTTGCAACTCATTCGACGAAATCATTCCGGGCCATGTCCACTTGAACAAGGTGGCGGACATCATCAAGAAAGCCATTCGCAAGGCGGGCGGCATTCCGTTCGAGTTCAACACTATTGGTATTTGCGACGGTATCGCCATGGGACATTCCGGCATGAAATACTCCCTTCCAAGCCGGGAGATCATCGCCGACAGCGTTGAGGCCATGGTCAAGGCGCATTGTTTTGACGCCATAATCTGCATACCGAATTGCGATAAGATCGTGCCGGGAATGCTTATGGGTGCGTTGCGCGCCAATGTCCCGACGATCATGGTCAGCGGGGGCCCCATGGCCGCCGGGCGCCTTCCCGACGGAAAAACCGTAGATCTGATCAGCGTGTTTGAAGGCGTAGCGGCCCACAAGCAGGGGAGCATCAACGACCAGGGGCTTCAAACCCTGGAGGAGAACGCCTGTCCCGGCTGCGGCTCATGCTCAGGTATGTTCACCGCCAATTCCATGAATTGCCTGTGCGAGGCCATTGGCATTGCCTTACCCGGGAATGGAAGTATCCTGGCCACGGATCCGCGCCGCAAACGGTTGTTCCGGATGGCGGCGACGCGCGTTGTCGCGATGGCCAAGGCGGGCGGTCCGCTTCCCCGGGAGATTGTCACGGAGAAATCCCTGGACAATGCCTTCGCTACGGATATGGCCATGGGCGGAAGCTCGAACACTGTGCTCCATGCCCTGGCCATTGCCCATGAGGCCGGGGTTAAGTATGACCTCAGTCGGATCAATCAGATCTCGCGGAAATGCCCCAACATCTGCAAGGTGGCGCCCTCCTCACAATACCACATGGAGGACGTGGATCGCGCCGGTGGAATCAGTGCCATTATCAAAACCATAGGCTCGATTCGGGGCCTGATCAACCGTGAAGCCCCGACGGTTACCGGCAAGACCCTTTGGCAGAACGTGGCCCGATCCGAGGTCAAGGATGCCACGGTGATTCGCCCGATCGAGACCCCGTATTCCGCGGACGGCGGCCTCACGATTCTCTGGGGCAACCTGGCTGAAGGCGGAGCCGTGGTGAAAAAAGCCGGCGTGATGCCCTCCATGCTCAATTTCCGCGGTCCGGCGGTGATTTTTGAATCCCAGGAAGACGCCTGCGATGGCATTCTTCAGGGCAGGGTCAAGGCTGGGGATTGCGTCATTATTCGTTATGAAGGTCCGCGCGGTGGCCCGGGTATGCAGGAAATGCTGGCTCCAACGTCCTACATCATGGGGGCTGGGTTGGGCGAGAGTGTTGCGCTGGTCACTGATGGCCGGTTCTCCGGCGGTACCCGCGGCGCCTGCGTCGGGCATGTCTCGCCCGAAGCGGCCGCAGGGGGAGTCATTGGCCTTCTCAAGCAGGGCGACATCATCCATCTGGATATTCCCGGTCACAAACTCGAAGTGGAGGTTTCTGATGACGAGTTGAACCGGCGTCGGGCCGCAGCTCCCGCTTTCACTCCGAAGATCGTGACAGGCTATCTCCAACGCTACGCCCGGCTTGTTTCCAGCGCCGGAACCGGCGCTGTGATGATGTGAGGCTCACAGGCCGCTAGAGCAGCCAATGGCAGCACCAGACGGCAACGGGGACCGTGAGCAGGCTGAGCAGGGTGGAGAGAAATATACCGCTGGCGCTCAATCCGCGATCCCCGTTGTAGTTTTCAACTAACATGGAGCAAGTGATCGCCGCCGGCATGCTGACGATCACAACCGAAGTGATTAATTCAACTTCCGTGAGTCGCACGCCCAACAGGTGCGCAACGCCTACCAGCACGGAAATGGTCAGTAGAGGGGCGACCACAAGTCGGCCCAGGTTCACGCCGATCAGCGGCCGCCATTGGAATTGGCTTGAGCCCACCAACTCACCCAGTTGGGCCCCGGCGACCAGCAACGAAAGCGGGATGGTTAAATCGCCAATCATTTTTAAAGCGCCCAGTCCTCCGTTGACCATCAACCTCCAGCCGGCTCCTATCAGGCCGTCTCCAGGCGCCGTTAGCCCCGGCCAGCATAACGCCAGGGCAGCCCCCCCGATGGTGGCCATGATCCCAACATTGCCCAGGAGCATCCGCCACACGGCAACCTTTTCTCCGCCCTTTTCCTGAATCAGATGAACCCCATAGGTCCATAGGATAATCTGAGCGCCCAGATTATAGAGGAGGACAAACCGGATGCCCTCTGCCCCGTACAACCCTCCGGCAATCGGCAGTGGCAGGAATACCCAGTTGGGCATGGCCACGAGCAACACAAAGGTTCGCCGACTGGTCGGCGCCACCCGGAAGAGTCCGGCGAGTCCTTTCCCGACCCAAGCCGCCAGGATAATGCTCCCCAGCGCAAAAACCGGAATCCACCAGCCTCGTTTAAGCGCCGAAAGACTGACCGTCTCAAGCATTTGGGCAAAGACGAGGGACGGGAATGCCAGTTGCACCACCAATACGCTTAACGCCTTGGTCAGGGCGGGAGTCAAATAACGGCGGCGGGAAGCCCACCACCCGGCCACCATCACCAAAAACATAAGGGTGATTTTGAGGAAAACGATTTTGCTTTGGAGCATAAATCTAGCCTTCAAGCGTGCGGGAGATACGATCCGCGATGGCTGCCGGTGTCAGACCAAATTTCTCCATCAGGATGGCGGTGGCGCCGTGTGGAACAAATTCCCGTGGCCAGCCGTTACGGATGAGGCGGCCATTGTACCCTAAGTCGCCCAAAGTTTCCGCGACGGCGGTCCCGAACCCGCCCGCAGCCACGCCGTTTTCGATGGTGACGAAGGCGCGTGCCAGCTTGGCTTGTGACGCGATCAAATCCTGATCCAGCGGCGCCACAAAGCGGGCATTGACCACTCCCACGGAATAGCCCTGGGTCAGCAGCCGGTCGGCGGCGGCTATGGCCAGGGGGAGCATGTCGCCCAGCGCCCAGATCTGGATTTCCCACCCCTCGCGCAACACACGGGCTTTTCCGCGCGTCACGTCCTCGAAGTGTTCCGGCTGAACGAATCCCTGACAGAACCCGCGTGGATAGCGGATCACCACCGGGCGTTTCCAGGAGACGGCCGAGTGCAACATGTGAACCAGTTCCGCGCCATCCGCAGGCTGCATGATCGTCAGCCCCGGGAAAGTCCTCATCATCGCCAAGTCAAAGATCCCGTGATGCGTTGGCCCATCATCGCCGACAATACCGGCGCGATCCAGGCAGATCACCACAGGAAGTTCCTGAAGACAGACATCGTGGAGAATGTAGTCCACGGCTCTTTGAGAGAATGTGGAGTAGACGGCAAACACAGGCGTCATCCCCTGTGTGGCCAGTCCGGCCGCGAAAATGACGGCATGTTCCTCGGAAATTCCGACATCGAAAAAACGATCCGGATAGCGTGCCGCGAATGACGAGAGTCCCGTCCCGGTCTGCATAGCCGCCGTGATCGCCACGATGCCCGGATCCCGGGCGGCCAGCCGCTCCAGGGTGTTCCCGAATATCTGGGAATAGGTTGGTGCCGAGGAGGAGGAGGAGGGGGCCCCTGACTCGATATCAAAGGATCCGATACCGTGCCAGCTCTCCGGACATTCTTCCGCAAAGGAATACCCGCGCCCTTTTTGCGTGACGACATGCAGGAGAACGGGGGTGATATCATCCCGCGCTATCTCCAACGCCGAAACCAGCCGGGGAATGTCATGCCCGTCAATCGGGCCGATGTAACGAAGCCCGAATTCTTCAAAGAGGACGCTGTGAAGGAACATACTTTTAATGGATTCCTCGACCCGGTAATACATACGCCTCAACAGATTGGACTGCCCCGACATCCGTTTCACCACGGACTCAATGGAGTGTTTCCAACGATTATAACTCGGATTGGAAAGCAATTCGCCAAGATACTTTGACACCGCGCCGACATTGGCTGATATGGACATCTCGTTATCATTCAATACCACGATCAGGCGACCGGTTGTGGATCTGATATTGTTCAACGCCTCAAATGAGGAACCGCAGGCGAGGGAGGCGTCGCCCACCACGGCGACCACGTGATTATTTCCGCCCTGCCGGTCCCGTGCCACGGCCATTCCCAGCGAGGCGGAAAGGGCTGTGCCCGAATGCCCCGCACCAAAGGCATCGAAAGGACTTTCCTTGCGGCACAGAAAACCGGAGATGCCACCAAATTGACGCAGCGTCGAAAACCGGTCTTTTCTGTCGGTAAGAATTTTATAGGCGTACGATTGGTGACTCACATCCAATAGAATTTTGTCTTCCGGTGGTTGAAAGACCTTCAGTAACGCCAGTGTCAGTTCCACCACGCCCAGATTGGACGCCAGATGGCCTCCGGTCTTGCTGATGGTTTCAATCATCAGCGTCCTGAGTTCCGCCGCCAATTCCGTCATTTCAGCCGGCGTCAGTTTCTTGACATCCGCCGGATCATTGATCCTCTCCAGAACACTGCTCATAAGGTCTGGCAGAATAGACGCTTTTCCCCTAAGATGCGATGCAAATGTAGATGAAAGAATAGTGGGTCACTCATGAAACAAGCGATATGAATCTTGAGCGAAGCCTGTTTGTAACGGGAACAGACACAGGGGTTGGCAAAACCTTTGTGGCAGCGGGCCTATTGGCGTTATTCCGGAAGGCTGGCAGAAACATGGCGCCGATGAAACCGGTGCAGACGGGATGCCGGTTGCGCAATGGGGTTCTAAGGGCGCCGGATCTGGTTGAATCGCTGAAGGCCGCAGGCTTGCGGTTTTCCGCAACCGAAATGGCCGATATGGCGCCCTATTGCTTCCGCCCCGCTTGTTCTCCCCACCTGGCAGCGGCGTTGGCGGGGGAACGCATTTCTTTGAGGCACATTGAACTGGCATTTCGCCGTTTGAACCGGCGGTATGATGGAGTGATTGTTGAGGGGGCAGGCGGGGTTATGGCGCCTTTGAACCCCAAGGAAACGATGCTGGATTTGATGAGCCGTCTGCGGCTTCCGGTTGTGCTGGTGGCTCGGCCGGGTCTGGGTACGCTCAATCACACACTGCTGTCTTTGCGGGCGATGAAGGCCGCTGGACTGGAGGTCCTTGGGGTGGTTTTGAATCAATCCTCGCCCGGCCAGTGGGGAAGGATTGAAGATGACAATTGTCGCACGATTGAGCGCATGGGGAACGTCAACGTTCTGGCCTGCATCCGGTATGGAGCCCCTCTATTTCCCTTGTGGTAAGAGGCGGCGAACATCGGTGCCGGGAGGGACTTCGACCGTGATCTTGCCCTCCAGTTCTGAAAAACTTCCCTTTGGGGCGCAGGTGAACCGGAGAACGGATATCCCGTTTGTTTGGATCCAGACGGCACTATGCCGGATGCGGCTCCAGGGCCAGCCAAATCCCTGAACTTCTCCCATGATGGTGATCCGGTCCGGGTTGGTTTGGGAAGTTATGAATTGAATGAAGCAAAATCCGGGATAGGGTTTTCCGGGTTCGGCGGCATAAAGTTCGACCAACGGCTTGCCGCCTGCCGGAATGGTCATGTTGTACTCGATTTCCGAAAAGGCCGGAGTGCCGAAAAGGCCTGCGGCAATGGCCGCCCCAGCCAACGGCGGGGCCAGCCAAAGCAACCATTTTGTGCGCCAGAGTGAAACGCCGGATGAGCACGCGGGGTTATCCTCATGGAAGGGTATTTTGAGAATAAAGTAGTAAAGCACCCAGGCGGTTAGACAGGGAAAGACGGCTGACCAGAGTACATCAGAGGCAAAATGGCCCCCGGCGGCCATCCGCGCGATGCCGATAAGGGTCCCATAGGCCGCCGCTCCGGCGAGCGCGAGCAGGGCAAGCGCCTTTTTCCGGCGACGGGCTAGAAAATAGAGAACCACGAAATAGTATCCCATCGAACTATGGCCGCAGGGAAACGATTTGCCGCGGCCGCTGACGCCTTTTTCATAGAAACACTGGTAGTCCATCCGCCCCCCAAGCTCAATCACCTGGCGCGGGCGGGGTCGCCCCCAATGATCCTTGAAGACCGTGTTCACAAAAAAACCGGGGCCAATCACGAGCGTCAGGAAGAGGAGGGCCGCATGGCGGCGCCAGCGGACCAGGGACGGGCGATAACGTGCCGCCACGACGAGGGCCAGCCCCGTCAGCGCCGTGATCATGGCGGGCCAGGTGCCGAAGGTGTAGAGAACGCGATACAAACGATCAAGCTCATGCGGCCACGGGTATTGAGCCCCCGGATGATAAAACCATGACAGTATTTTAAGATCAAGGGTCGGCGTCAGAAAGGGGATGACGGCTGCCAGAACAAGGAGAAGGATCCACACCAGATCGGTGATCCAGAGCCGGCGGTAGAGTGATGGGGAAGACTCAGTCACAACGCTTGATCAGAAACATACCCAGGCCAAACGACAGCAACACGGGAACCCATACAATCAAGTTGGAGTGAAGCCATGGATACTTGGTCATGGTTTCAGCTAGAATGATGAACACATAGAAGATAAAGACAAGGGTCAGGCTAATGCCGATGCCGATGGTGGTTTCCTGACGGTGGGTTTTGGTGGCCAAAGGTGCTCCAAGCAGGACAAAAACAAAACACGAAATCGCCAGGACAAGCCGCTTGTTAAATTCCACATTAAGCGTCATGTCCTGCCGAACCAGGGCCTCATCATCCATTCCGGGATATGATTGTTTCAAACGATTTCGGGTTTCCATGATTTCAAGCAGGGTCATATCGCTTTTTTTCTTAACCCCCGTTGAGGACTCAGTTCTTGTCATTTTCTCGAGATCAATGGTGTAGGGGAAATGGCTGGCGGTGCCCGCGCCCGGGCGATCATCATTAATCGGATTGATGCGGACATCATACAAGTCAATCAAAAGGCTTTTTTTGTCCTCCGTCAGCCCCACGGTTCCCGTACGGGCACGGATTTCGCGGGCCGGTGAAGTTTGCTGGGGAGACTGGTAGATGATAATGTCCTCGAGGGTGGTGTTGCGCTTGGACCCAATGTAGAAGGTCATGCCTGGAAACTCGCGGATCGGGCGCCCTTCCTCGATCAGTTGCAGCGGGGATTCCATTCCAAGCTGGCGTAGGGCCTCGCGGCGTTCGTGATAGCTTTCGGGAATCAACTCGGCATTCAGATACAGACATACCGAAGACATCAGCAGGGCAAACAGGACCGGTTGCCGCATAATTTGAAGCATGCGGATGCCGCTGCTTTTCATGGCGGTGATCTCGCCATTGGCCGAGAGTTTGCCGAAGGTCAGCAGGGCCGCCGTGATAATGCTGACGGGAATGGAAAACCCGATGGCGGAGGGCAGTCCGGCCAGAAAAATCCTGCCGATCAGAATCAGCGAACCGCCCATGGCGATGGCATCGGCAATGCGAAACAAAACCATGACGCACATGACAAAAGTCAGCACCAGCAGGGTCATCATGAATGTGACCAGATAATTATCCCTGACGTATCGTGAAACAATGCGCAAGTTCGTCAATCTCCTCAAAAGGTTGGGTTCTTATACTGGTGGGAAGGGGCTCAAGTCAACGCTCACTTCGTGTGCGGTTCACGCCAAGGTCCTCGATATTCATAGGCGAAATAGATGCGGCCGACAAAACGCGATCGATCAATGGCCTGAAAATAAAGCGCCTTTTCCCACACCCATTTCTCGTTATCAAGAAGGATGGCGGGGCGGCCCAGCAACCCTGGGTTTCCAAGATCGGTGTCCGGGAAGAAATCATAGGAGGATTCCCGCCCGCCCATATAACTGTCGGCGCTGCAGACCCGCGGGTGACCTTTGACGTAGAACGCCAGCAACGCGGCCCGCCCGTAGGTTGAGGCGATAAAGAACGGTTCAGTGCCCGTATCCTGCTTCAGTTCAGCGGCGGCTCGCTCAACACCTTTGACGATCTCTTTGAAGCCGGTGATTCGTTTCAACGTGGGTTGGGTATTGATGGTGCAGCCAAACATCTTGATCCCGTTGATGGCGGCAATTGGATATTTTCCAAGGGAAATAAAAAGCGCGGTGACCACCCCGATCCCTACCGTCCACCGCCAGAGTTTCCGGGTTACTGGATCCGTGGCGTGATGGGCCGCCAGAAAGCACGCCACCGGGATTAAGAGGACGGTATATCCGGCCACGGGCCAGTTGAGCTTAATGTCGGTTCGCAGGGTCACCAATAGGTAGAAAATAAGAATGGGCGCGGCGGTATAAAGGGCATAGGACATGACCGGATTGGCGCCTGCAAGGCGATCCTGTGCCCCGCCCGCATCACGCCGCGCGCGGAAAAGAAGAAGCGCCGCAGGGGGCGCCAGGATCGCGAGCGGGTAGATCAGATAGGAGAGGGTCCAGAGGGGATTGTAGGGCCATCCGCTATGGGGGGGGGCATCGCCCCCGGGCAGCCGGGTCGCGCCGATTAAATGGGCGATTGTCGGCCAGTCGCGCTGGCTGTTCCAAATATAAATCGGCAATGAAAATATAAAAATGCCCGCCACAACAGACAGCAGGCCCACAATTCGTGTTTTTTGCGTGAAAGTCCCATACCGGAAGAGATAGATCAGAATGCCGGGGAGAAGAAGAAGAATGGTATACTTGCAGAGCATTCCAATCCCCACGAGGGAACCGAGGATGAAAAACCAGCGGGCCGGTGGCGTTTGTTTATGGGCGATGATCCAGCCCGTAAACGCTGCCGCAATCCAGCAGATATAATAGGGGGCGTCAGTGGTCATGAACTGCGCTGTCCCCTGGAAGACAGGGATCAAATTCCAGAGCCCAAAGGCGAACCATCCCGCCCGGATATTACCGCCGGAGGCGGATAGTGCAAAGCGGGCCAGAAGCAGGCTGGCGACACAGGAAGCGAATGCCGCCGGAAGACGAACGGCCCACTCGGTGTTGCCAAAAAAATGGACGGAGGCCGCTATCAGCCAGGCCACGGCAGGGCCCTTGCTGTAATAAGACCAGTCCAATCGCCGCGACCAATCCCAGTATTGGGCCTCATCGGGAACAAGGTCGTAGGGACAAATCCAAATCAGGTAGGCGATGCGAATCAACAAAACGGCCACCGCCGCCAGAAGAATGCCCGCCCAACCAGACGTGGGCTTTGAATGAGGTTTGAGATCCGAAGACATGGGCGAAAAATAATCCGTTTTGAGTCAGGTTGCACGTTAATTCATCGGATCAAACTAAACAGCTCACCATTATCCGCTTGTTCCCGACTGCCAAGGAGCATACAGTCCCAAGGTTTGGATCAACCTACTCAGAGGAGGCATTATGAAGACCAAGAGTGACATCATTGCAGAGTTGGCGGAAACGGCCGGAGTCGAAAAGAAACAGGCGGCGGATATGCTGGAGGCCCTCGTCAAGATGGCGGTTCGGGATGCCGCTGACGGTTTCGTCATTCCCGGCCTTGGTAAGCTTATTAAGGTGGAGCGTGCGGCCC
Source organism: bacterium (assembly GCA_037132275.1). GTDB lineage: Bacteria > Verrucomicrobiota > Kiritimatiellia > CAIKKV01 > CAITUY01 > JAABPW01. Next base: position 15,909 of record JBAXPK010000015.1, on the reverse strand, counting down.
GGGCGGGTCGTAATCCTGCCACTGGCGCGTCGATTCAGATTCCCGCCAAGACCGTTCTGAAGTTCAAGATAGCCAAGGCGGCTAAGGATGCGATCCTGACAACAGGGTGATGGAGAAGGGGAACTGGGCCGGTATCAAGGCCCATGTTCGGCTCCATGTTGAATAGACGGCTCCGGGTCAGGAAACGATATGGCTGGCAGTGCATGGTCGATTGAACGCTTGACCCCCATGATTTCCAGCCTCATTAAAATTCGGTGCGTGAACATAATAGGTTTGGCATCGGGGCTGATACTTGCCTGTACGGACGCCTTTTCTGAAGTCATCCTGAGTCCAGCCTCATCCCGTGAAATCGTGGCCACCATGCAGCCATTTCCCTCCAAGGCCAGGGGCGCCGTGGAGGCCCTGCTTGACTTCGCAGATGGAACCAAGCCGGCTTTCACACCCTGTTCAACTCAACCCTTAGTCGATTTTGTGAGTGCCGCCTGCGTGACGGATAGTGGCTGGAAACTGTTTGATCGCAATGGGGCTGCGGGCGCGGCATATGTGGTGACGGTCCGGACTCCTCTCGACCGGTATCTTGCCCTCAATTTTCATCCCGGGATTCCTGATTATGCTGTATTTCCCGCCTCACTGCGCTATTCCGCCTGCCTCAATAACAACGAAATGAAGCGCGCCTATGCCTGCATCGGGACCGGCCCCACAGGCACTCAAGTGTATGTGACAGGCCGTATGACCGGAGTGGAAGAAATCACGCCCAACCCGGAGTCCGGAAGTTATTTTTCCTACACCAATTCGCGCACTTTTGTGCGCTGCCAGGTCGCCGACCGGGATGTACTGTTTTCCTGCTCGGACACCCTCGCGCCGTCCACATACAGCCTCCGCGGAGTCCCGGTCGGCCCCCTTGATCAGGCTCTATTCTATTACAGCGGGAAACCCGGGTTGAATCTGTCCGGCATGACCTGGATGCTTTCCCAAATCACCCGTTCGACTACCCTCAGCGTCTATGTCGCCTTAAACTCTAATGAAACCGCCGTCGCGACGTTTGCCTGGTTGAATGCGGGCTGGCAGGGATTGAACGTCACGCGGGCCTCCCATATTCTCAATTCGCAAAGGAACACACTGGATTTCTCGCGTCGGATCGCCCAACATCCGGCGGTCTCAGCGCCGATCATCGCGGCGATCGTGGATACCGTGAATGGAATGACGCCCGCGGCCATCCATGCCGATTACGGGAAATATCTCGCTTATGTAGGGCGGATACGGCGGGATCAGGAAAGGAAAGGCCTTTTCAGTTGCAACTCACTCCTGCATGAACTGTATGACCCGAAGGCAAGTCAGGCTATTCCTCAGACCCACATGCGCGCGCTTATTATTCAGGAGCGACTAAGAACCATCTTGGGCATCCCCACCTGGTCGATTGACGCCAACGGATCATTAATTCAAAAATGAATCATTACGGATTGTCCTACGCTTAAGACAATCATTTGAAGTTTCAAGTTTGAGGCGTTGGGGCCGATCACCAGTATCCCAGTCGGCGGAGATCGGCGATGGATCGATTTACGGTGGCGCGCAGTCTTTCCAGCATGGGCATCTGCCCGGTGTCGACCAGTTGCTCAATCCACGTCTCGAATTGAGTTTCAAAGTCGGGTGGGGTGGGAGCGAGTTGCCAGCACTGGGATTCCCAATCGTAGTAAAGACGATCCCACCGGTAGGCGTACGGTTTGACGAGTCCGGCCAAAAGGTGGCGCAGCATGCTTTCCTCGCATCCTCCTACGACCAGTCCTCCCAGGAAACGCAGTTCAGCATTTTGGACTGGGCTCAACTCGAGTACCACTGCGGGGTCAAAACTCAGCCAACCGTTCTCGAACAGGCGCACGGCCGCCATCCAGTTCAAGTTGATGCTGGCGCATAGCTCGCGCGGTGAAACAGGTTGGCGTGAAAAATCGGACAACGGGAAAAGTGTTGACTGCGCGTCATGTCCGTCGGGATGTATCCTGGCGTTCTCAACATGATTGTTCATAACAATTTAATGTTATACTGAATCCGTGAAAGACACCACTATTTTCAGATGACACTTACTAGAGCATGAATTTTGATGGGTTTCGAGAGTATGCCTTGGCGATGTCGAATTCGACAACTCCCGAAGCGACCAAATTGAGCAGAGAATTGTCCAGGAGATGCATGCCCAACTGGGCACCCGACTGGATGAAACTGGGGATCTGTTCGCTTTGTCCATGGCGAATCAGATTGCGGATGGCAGGGGTGCAAATCAGTACTTCGGTCGCTACCGCCATGCCGTTCCCATCCTTACGGGGGAGCAAAATCTGGCCGATCACGGCCTGAAGACATTCGGCCAATTGATTCCGGACTTGGTGTTGCTGGCTGGACGGGTATACATCGATAATACGGTTGATGCACTCCGCCGTGCTGGGAGTATGGAGCGTGGTCAATACTAGATGTCCGGTCTCTGCGGCTGTAATCGACATGGAGATGGAGTCCAGATCACGCATTTCGCCAATGAGAATGACATTCGGATCCTGCCGAAACACGTGCTTCAGGGCATTCGTGAACGAGTGCGTATCGAGACCCACTTCGCGCTGCTTGACGACGCTTCGCTGCACGGAGTGTACGTACTCGATAGGATCCTCGACGCTGATGATCATGCAACTGCGCTGTTTGTTGATCAGATCCACAATGGCTGCCAGGGTGGTGCTCTTCCCGGATCCCGCAGGACCCGTTACGATGATCATGCCTTTCTGAAGGCTCGCCAGTTGCTCAGTCACGGACGGCAATCCCAGTTCTGTGATGTTCCTGATTTTGTTCGAAATGACACGCAGTGCGGCCGCGATGTTGCCCATTTCCATGTGGACATTGACGCGAAAACGTATCCCTTCGGGCAATACGTACGCGAAATCGAGTTCCAGATCCCTGTCAAATTGCTCCCTCTGTCTGTCGGTCATCATCGACATAATCATGCGCTCGAGTCCGGTCGGCTGCAGCGGCGGCATATCCATGGGGGTCAGGTTTCCGCCAATTCTACACATCGGCGGGCGATTCACGACAAGGTGGACATCAGATGCATTCCGTTCCAAGGCTTTTCGAAGGATATGATTCACGCCTATACCTTGCACATAGTTCTCAATGGCCTGCTCGCTCGACTCGGAGATGGACTCAAAGGTTACGCCCACCAGATAACGCTTGCCTTCCTCAATTTCCTGCAAGCGGGTGACTCTTGCATGGGTCTTGATACTCTGGAGAAGAGTTGGGAGATCGAGAAGAATTTCAAGTCGTGAGCCGATGGGTAACCATGTGGGGGCTATGAAAGCCAGACCGTTAGAGCTGATATCCGTGGTCTCAACGGTTTGCTCAGCGGAACCCACTTCGTCACGCAAATGGTATCGCACGGCAAAGCGCGAGCGAACCCGCTTGCGGGCACGATAATCCGGGCTTGGCTGGCAGTCGATAGTCATGGCGCAGGCTTCGGTTGGGATTTCGTTTAGCTCATTCATGTTTTCTCCTTTGCAGGTCATAGTGGAAAAGATACATCCGCCGAGGAAATCTGTCTATAGCCCATCTTCTGCGCATCCAGGCAGAACACCAGTCGGTTTGTGCCATGATCCGTTGAGGCCGTGAGGAAAACGCGCCGGTTCCAAACAATGGGGGAGGAACTCCCTTCGCCCGGCAACGGCGTGCGCCAGACAACGTTATGGGTGGCATTCCAGGACACCGGCAGGTTGGTGTCGGAGCTGATGCCGGAGCCATCTCCACGCCACGCAGGCCAGTTTCCACCGGTCGGCATGACGGCTGAGGCAAAGTTCAGGGGTGCGACGAGGAGAAGCGCCAGGAGCAACTTATGTATCCCGGTCATCGTGCACGTCACCCCCTTATTTAAGGGAAGCCGAGGCCATCAATGTCGGAGGACCTGATTTCCCGCAACGCGGGCAGCGGCAAGTTTCCGAATTTGGATTCTTGTCCTCCTCCGTCAACATCATACCGCATTTGCAATTACCTTTGTATCGACGTATCACAAGGGTTTTCGTCAGCGCGTGGGCAAGGCTTTCCTGACCGGCCTTGATCTCGGCCTCTCGCCGAAGAAGAATAGCTTCCTGATTTTTCATGCAGCAGTATGGCATCAAAGGGCTTGAACCACCAGAGGATTCCATCGACACCGTCAAGAATGATGACTTTTGGGCTCAACTCAGTATACTCAGCCCAATCGATGCATGAGAAAACACTATCTATCACACCGGTGTTTACCGGACGCCTGCTATCGGTTGAAGTCCTACAGGTGGAACTGGAGCCTGGTCGGCGCGCCTATCGCGAGATTATTCGCCATCCCGGCGCCATCGCCGCCGTGGCGCAGATACCCGACGGGCGCTTTGTTTTTGTCCGTCAGTTTCGCAAACCCGTAGAGCGCGATGTACTCGAAATCATAGCCGGTCGAAAAGAAGAGGGTGAGTCACCCGAGGACTGTGCTGCCCGCGAAATCAAGGAGGAAACGGGGCATGACATAGTGGCTCTGTACCCGCTGGGGCCGCTTTATCCCTCGCCGGGTTATGTGGACGAACTCATCCATCTTTTTCATGCCGAGCTTGCAGAGTCACCGTCCGTCCAGAACGGTGACCCGGATGAGCGGATAACAGTGGAATACCTGACCCGTGAGGAATTCGAGTCCATGATCGACGGTGGGTTGATTGATGATGCCAAAACTCTCGCCGCCTGGCTCCTTTTCACCCGGCGGAATACCCAAAGGGAAACGTGAGTGGATGATAATGGTAACCCGAGGATCCGTGATCTAGGGGGTGTTGTGGGCAGTCAGGTAATCCGCGAACCTTAGCTTGCCTCGCTTCTCGGTTGGCAAATCGTGCGTGGACATGAAGAGGACGAGTTTACCCATGGCGTAATTTATCGGCGAAAAAAGCTTAATTAGAGGCAATGAAGCCTGGCATAGCCAGACAGGCACATGCACAATTCTGGGTTTCATGCCGTAGTGGGTAAAACAGGTCAGGCATATCTCGTTCCAACTCATGTCTTCCGGTCCGCCGATCTCAACAACGATATTGCGCTTGGCCAGACTGTCCTCGACCATCACCTGTGCCACGTCCTGAACGTCAACCGGCGTAAATATTTGGGAGCCCGAGCCGACGACGATCATCGCGCCCTTCTTGGCCATCCTGCCCATCTCGGCAAGATCGGGGTAAAACCCGCCTGCACGGAAGATGACCCAGTCCAGTCCCGAACGTTTCAACTCTTTTTTAAAAAGATGCTTGGCCTGGAGTAACGGAACCCCATGCGTTTCGCCATGTTCGGCGCCAACCGGCGTGATGAACGTAAACTTTCGGACGCCTTGCTTTTCGCACTCTTTGAGCAGGTTCAGGTTGCCTTGGTAATCCACGTCCATGTGGGTCATTCGGTTTCGCATTCGCGTGATGCCAAGGCAGGACACGAGCAGGTCCGCTCCCTTGCACACGCCGTTGAGTTGCTCCGGCTTCGTGACATCACACGCCAGAGTAGTGAGGCGGGGATGATACAACCCGGCAAACTCCTGCTTACTGTACCCCATCGCCGTAACCTGTAGATCCCGATCCAGAAAGGCGGTGATCAACTTTTTCCCGAGGGGTCCCCCTGCGCCTGCAATAAAAACATGCATACTTTGTCTCCTATTTCTGGAACTGGATCACCCATTCGGTGGAGGGTAGCGTGAGTTTGATCTCATCATGTTTTTCGGCCAATTCGCCCTTCTGTTCCGCAAGTTTTCCCAGGCAGATGATTTTGAAGGCACGGCATTGGCTCAAGCCGACGGCTTGCAGAAAATCATCGGTATGAATCATCACCGACACGATGCCTTTGAAGCTCCCGTGCACCACGATCGGGTAACGCATCGCCACCAGGCGAGGTTGAATGAGACTGCCGTGACCGGGCTCGCTGAGTTGGGGTTCCGGATTCTTCCGCATCAGTTTCCAGAAGTAATCCAGTTCGCTGACGCGTTTCAGGTCAAAGCCCACGGCGAGAAAATCCCGGCGATAATAAACCTGCCGGATAACAAAATTCGTGTCGATTAGCGAAGCGCCAAATACCCCCGGTGTGCTTTCCATGAATGGCTTCATCTGCGCTCTGAAGGTATCCGCGGTGGGCTGCTGCTCCGCCACACCTTGAAGTCCTTTCATAACGCGGGCGACATAGTTGCTCACTGCGGTGGCCATGACGTTGTCCGCTGTGTCGGCGCGGACGTTCGACATGACCATCATTGCCACTAATACTATTAAAATCCCGATTTTCCTTTTCATCTATCTCTTTTCTCCCTTTATTTGTTTACCTTTCCAATTCATAAACCGACACATACCCGGCGTGATGGGCCACGCTTCGCCACCGCCGGAATTTGGAGCGATTGAACGCCTCCTCCAGTTTACCGTCGATGTTTTCTCGAATCTCTGCCTGTTGGAACAGAACGTATCCCGCCCAAACGCAGACTGTGCCGAACCAATTCGTCGGAGGTGTGACATCAACCACCACGGCTTTCCCTCCGGGAACCAGCGTTCGCCAAATTTCATTCAACGAACGGCATTTGAGGTCGGCATTAATATGATGAAAAAACATAGTCGAAACGGCGTAATCGAAAGAGCCGTCCGTGAAGGGAAGTTGTTCCGCCAGCGCGGCCTCGAAGACAACATTGTTCATCATTTTCGCCTTGCGGCGCGCGACGGCGATCATGGCTGTCGCGGCGTCCACGCCCACCACGCATGACCGTTGTGCGTGGGGAAAAGCGCAGGCGATTTGGCGAGTGAGGGTTCCCGTGCCGCAGCCGACATCCAGTACTCTCTCGCTGCCCTTTAGCGATAGCAGCTCCACGACCTCCCGCCGGATGACCCGGTCCAGGCCGAACATCATCAGAGGTTCGATCAGATCATAAACACCGGCCACATGATCCAGAGTGCGTCCGGATGTTTGCCGGGCCGGGTTGCCGGGCGGCTTGGGTAGGCAGCCGATACCGCGCGCCGTCAACAGGTCGCTGTCAATGTGTTCAGAGTGCATATTTTATGTCCGCCAAGTCAAGTGAGTCAAAAAGGACGCCCGCCATGGTGTTGATCGCCGTATTCCGAATGTTGAGTCCCTCCCGACTCAATGCGGTTAACCCCTCACACAGACGCGCCATGGCTAGACGGGCGGCAGGGAGAACGACATGTGGCACCTCGGTATGAAGCCGCTCCTCAACCTCTGGCTGGCGTTTGTCGAGAGTTCGTGTATAGGGATCGGCGCTCCACTGGAGGCAGGAAAGAATATAATTGTGACGGCGCTCGCGATGGTCCCGGGCCATATCGCGAATGTCGTCGAGGATTTGGCAACCAAGGCCAAACGCCATGAGCGCGTTCTTCAGAACTTTCATCTTCGATCTGTCCACATCGTGTTCAATGCGCTCGGGACCCATAAACGGCAACTGGAACAGCATCCCTGTTTTCAGGCGATGAATCGTGTCGAGTACATACTCCGGTCTGGGCCGGTTCGTGATGCCACCTTCCTCGGTCGCTTCCTGCGCGGCGCTGGGAAGCAGAACCTGAAGAGAGCCTTTGGACAGGACGGCCGATTCTTCCCGCGTGATGTGCCCTTCGAGTACGGCGGTGTTCAACATGTGCTCCAGAATGCGGTCAGCGGCCATGATGGCGACAACCTGCCGCATCACGCGGGATTGGCCCGGCATTCGAATCGGCAGCGTCACTTTGTCTTCCTGATCAAGCAGATTGTCGGCGCTTGTCACCCAGATGCGGAACAAGTAGTTGATTGAGCCGTAGAGTATTCGTCTCTCGGGGGCGACTTCCAACACATGATAGGTCGATTGGAAGAGGGTGGAGAACAGATTGCGGCGCAGGGTCAGGAGCGGTCCCGGCGCAGGATCGAGATCAACGGCAAACGCGGTTGGGGTATCGCTCGGCGAGCACACGGCACCTGCCGCGAGTGTGTGTACGTGGCGCACGATCGCCTGTTGTTCCCCAAAAGCTTGCCTCAAGACCCGAACCGATTCCCACATTGCCATGGCACGACTTGCATTCATTACTGTCCTCCGTTTGCCATCATGATGACATCGCGATCTGGCCCGTGACCATTCAAGAATCATGAAGATTTCTTAAGAAAGTGGGCGGTTCCATTTTTGCCGTTGTTGCCGTGCGGAATTCATGTTGTACTCTTTGCGGATAGGGCGAGGTGGATTACATGCATGTGATGGTCGTTGAAGATGATGAGACGATGGCGGCAACGCTCGCCAAGGGGATCATGGAAGACGGTTATAAGGTGACGTCCTGCGGAACGGCGGCTGATGCCTTGCGGATTGTTGATGATGAACCGCCGGATCTTGTTCTTCTCGATATCGGGCTACCCGACCGGAGCGGTATGGAAGTGCTGCAAGCGATTCGATCCCGGAAGTGCCTTACACCTGTCATCATCCTGACAGCGCGCGATGCGATACGGGACCGCGTCAAAGGATTGGACGCCGGTGCCGATGATTATCTCATAAAGCCTTTTGCCTTCGCGGAATTACTGGCCAGGATCCGTGCGCGTCTCCGCCACCCCGAGGTTCCGGAATCCAATATCCTGCGTGTGGATGACCTGATGATCGATGCGCTAAACCGCCGGGTCATGCGGGGATCCCATGAGATGTCCCTTACGGGCCAGGAGTTTGAACTGCTCCGCTACCTTGTTATTAACGTTGGGAAAACGGTCTCGCGCGACATGATCGCCCGGGATGTCTGGCACATTGAATCGCGTGCGACACCGCTGGATAACGTGATTGACGTGCATATCTCGCACCTGCGGGCAAAAGTCGACCGGGGATTTGACAAGGAGTTGATTCGGACGGTCTGGGGGATCGGTTTCGTTCTGAAGGGAGATGAATGAAAACGCCGTTACGCCTTCGACTGTTCTTCTGGTTGGTGGCCTTGTTGGTGATCTTTGTGACGTTCCAATTCGCCATCTTCAGCATCATTGAATTCCGCGCCTGGATACACCATCCCGGGGAGACTCTGCGTGATCATTTGATGGAAGCCGTCCAGGGTGTGGGCTGGGATCTCGCCGCTTTACCCTTCCTGATCGGAGTGGCGTGGTGGATCTCCATGAAAATGATCCGCCCCATCCAGACGATTACGCTGGCGGCTGACAACATTTGTTCCGGACATTTCGAAGATCGGATCTCCACCGGCAATATGCCCGACGACGAGATGCGCCGCATGGCCACAACCATCAATGCCGCGTTTGACTATTACCATGACGCAGTCGAGCGGCTGCGGCGATTCAGTGGCGACGCTTCGCACCAGTTGCGGACGCCCCTGGCGGCCATGCAAAGCGTCGGGGAGGTTGCCCTTTCACGGGAGCGTCATCCTGAGGAATACCGGCAGGCAATGGCAAACATGCTGGAAGAAGTGCGACGCATGTCGAGAGTGACCGAACAATTGCTTCGGCTGGCACGATTGGAACGAACGGAGGTTCAGTCCTCCTTCGTGCGGATGGACATCGGGAAGGTTGTGTGCCGGACGGCGGCGATCTTTCAGCCGCTTTGTGATGAGAAGCGGGTAGTTTTTCGCGTGGAAACGGAGAGCGGACTTCAGGTCTTCGGGCATGAGGATCTGCTGATCGAAATGCTGGCTAACCTCCTGGACAATGCGCTTCGCGTTACGCCCAACGGTGGCGAGATCTTTCTTAAAGCTGAGTTGGAATCCAATCGTGAGATTCTTGTGACTGTGGCTGACACGGGGCCGGGGATCGCGCCAGAATTGGCTGAGCGTGTGTTTGAGCTTTTCGGTCAGGTCCCTGGCACTCGCCAGACCGGTGCCGGCCTCGGCTTGGCAATTGTCGCCGCCATTGCCAAAGCCCATGGCGGTCGTGCCGAACTGAACCTCCAGCAGACCCGCGGCGCGGTTTTTCACGTACATTTGCCGCTGCGAGCTGGTGTTCTTGACAGGAGTTTTGGGTGATTGATTTACATGTCCATTCAACATTTTCCGATGGCAGTTTTACCCCCGAGGAGCTGGTTGAGAAAGCCGTCAGCGCGGGTATTTCGGCGATGGCGCTGACCGATCATGATGGCATGACGGGGATTGATCGCTTCATGGCGGCCTGTCATAAGCATGGCCTTCGCGGCGTGCCGGGGGTGGAGATCAGCATTGAACTGCCGGGCAGCACCATGCACATGCTTGGGTATTTCATCAACCATAACGATCCGCGAATGCAGGATGCGCTGGCCCGACTGCGGCGGGGACGGGAAGAGCGGAACCAGTTGATCTTGGAACGTCTCAACACGCTGGGGTTGCCGCTGGCCTGGGAGGAGGTGGCGATCCTGGCAAAAGAAGATGTGGTGGGGCGCCCTCATTTTGCCCAGGCCTTGATTGAAAAGGGGTATGTGAAGAAAAAGGATGAGGCCTTTGACCGTTACCTGGGCAAAGGAAAGCCGGCCTATGTGGATCGTTATCGTTTTACCGTGGAGGAGAGCATTGCGCTTATCCGGGAATCCGGTGGTGTGCCCGTGCTGGCGCATCCCTATACGCTCGATATGGGACGTCGTCGTATGCGATCTTTTCTGACGGAGTTGGGGGCGAAGGGGATACAGGGGATTGAGGCCTATTACCCGGAGCACAGTCACGACCAGCAGCGATTCTGCCTAAGCATGGCGCGTGAGCTGGGGTGGGTGGTGACGGGCGGTTCCGATTTTCATGGCGCCATGAATCCCAATATCCGATTGGGGATCGGCTTTGGCACACTGGATGTGCCTGATGAACTGGTGGATTTGCTCCATGCACGTTGCCCACAACATTGAGGGACTCTATGTCCATGTTCCCTTCTGCGACGGGAAATGCCATTACTGCGCCTTCTATTCTGTTTCTTATTCGCGTGATCTCGGCGAGGCCTGGCTTGCGGCGGTTGAAAAGGAACTGGCCCAGGCGCTTGATCGCTATGGCGCTTTGCCCCTGACCTCCATCTTTATGGGCGGGGGAACGCCAACGGTGCTGCCCTGCGATCAATTGGAGCGGTTACTGATCATAGTGAAGAGTTCTATTAAAGGTTCCGGCTTGCGCGTTTTGGAGTGGACGAGTGAAGCGAATCCCGGTTCGCTCAGTATCGACAAGCTGACCTTGATGAAAGCTTTCGGTGTCAACCGGATCAGTTTGGGCGTACAGGCCATGGAGGATCAGGTACTTCGCCAACTTGGGCGCCGCCACTCGGTTGCCGACATTCATGCCGCCGTTAACGCCATAAAGTCGTCGGGGATTACGAATTGGGGCCTTGATCTCATTGCCTGTGTGCCGGGGGTGAGTGAAGACGCCTGGCGCAAAACCCTCGATGCAGCATTAAGGTTGGAACCCCGACACATTTCGGTTTACGCGCTGACCCGCGAGGAGGGGACACGCCTGAATTCGGATTATGAGTCCGGCATGGTGAGGCTACTGGATGATGATAATCAGCTTCGGATGCTGGAGGTGGCTGAATCAACCCTGGGAGCGGCCGGCTTTGGGCGGTATGAGATATCCAACTATGCCCGATCCGGATTTGAGTGCCGTCACAATGTGTCATGCTGGCGCGGCGGAAATTATCTCGGCTTAGGGTGTGCCGCATCGTCACGGGTTGGAAACCAGCGCTGGACTAATGTGGCGGATTTGAATGCCTACACGGCTGCCGTGTTGTCGTCGGATCAGGCGTCAATCCGGTGGCGGGATACTGAAGCGCTGGCGCCGGTTACCGACGCCGTTGAGCGTTTGGTGTTCGGTCTGCGGCTGGCGGAAGGGGTTGATCTGGAGGAGATTTTGGACGTGACCGGGTTGACGGGCTCGGTTCAGGCGGATGCCTGGCGTGCGACGTTGGCGCGTCTGGCTCGTGAGCGGCTTGTGGAGAACCGCGCCGGACGATGGACGCTTACGGTAGGGGGGCAGGCGATGGCAGATCACGTGGCAGTTGAACTGATGCCCTGAGTTTGATAGCGTGCGAAAAGATAGAAGTCAGAAGTATGAAGAAATACACCCAGTGGGAAGCGAGTCTGTTCGAGTTAATTCGCCGTACATCGGTGGATTTGCCGGCCGATGTGGAGCAGGCGCTTCGCCGCGCCCATAAAACCGAAAAAAAAGACAGCCGGGCGCGCTGGGTATTGGAGACCGTTCTGGAAAACGTCCAGAAGGCTCGGGATAATGATGCCCCCCTCTGCCAGGACACCGGCAGCCTGATCTTCTATTTTCAGGTGCCGGTCGGGTTTGACACCAATTTTCTGGCCGCAGTGACCCGCATGGCGGTGGCGCGTGCCACGCGATTTGGTTATTTGCGACAAAACACCATTGATTCTTTGACCGGCGAGTCGTGTGAGACCAATGTGGCACACGGCGCCCCGATCTTCTACTTTGAGCAATGTGCCCGCACCACGGTGGATGTTCGCCTCCTGATGAAAGGGGGGGGGTGTGAAAATGTCGGACGTCAATACAGTCTGCCCTGCGTTGACCTGAATGCAGGGCGTGATCTGGATGGTGTGCGACGGTGTGTTTTGGATGCCATCATTTCCGCCCAGGGTAATGGGTGTGCACCGGGGATCCTGGGCGTGTGTATCGGCGGCGACCGGGCGACCGGATACGAATGCTCAAAAACTCAGTTCCTCAGAAAATTAGATGACCGGTCTTCCGTGAAAGTACTTGGCCGGTTGGAAGAGCGCATTCTGAAAGATGCGAAACAGTTGGATATCGGCCCCATGGGATTTGGCGGGAACACGACTCTGCTCGGGGTCAAAATCGGATCATTAAGCCGTCTGCCGGCTTCATTTTTTGTCACCGTATCCTATATGTGCTGGGCGTTTCGTCGTCGGGGCGCGCTACTTTCGGTTCGCGGGGGGTTCAAAAAATGGCTATAGCGAGTCTTCGCAAGTTGGAGTATCCCTTCACGCCGGAACAGGTCGGATCCCTGCGGACGGGACAGTTTGTTTGGGTCAGTGGGTTGGTCTATACGGCGCGTGACCGGATGCATAAATATCTTTTCGATGGCGGCAAAAGCCCGGTAGACCTCAAGAATAGCGCCATTTATCATTGTGGGCCCGTGGTTGTCCGGAAGGAAGGCAATTGGGTCGTGCGTGCCGCCGGGCCCACCACCTCGCTTCGCGAAGAGCCCTACCTGCCACGCATCATCAAGGAGCACGGGGTTCGTGTCATTATCGGCAAGGGTTCCATGGGTAGGGAGACCGAGAAAGCCTGTGTGGAAGGCGGGTGCGTGTACCTTCATGCCGTTGGCGGGGCCGCCCAGGTTTTGGCCGGTAAAGTGGTGGCGGTCAAGGACGTGTATTTCGGTTCAGAATTCGGTCTTGCGGAAGCGATGTGGGCCTTGGAAATCAAGGATTTCCCGGCTATTGTGGCGATTGATTCCCGGGGACGAAGCTTGATGAAGAAAATTCAATCCACCTCCCGGATGATCGGGCGGAAGCTGATGGAGACTGACCGCTTTGAGGTATAAGGGCGCAGGAGAACGCATGCGGATTATTTTTATGGGATCTGCGGGGTTTGCCTGTCCCTGCCTTGAAACCCTTCTAAAGAATACTCAGGACGACGTGGTGGCCGTGGTGACACAACCGGATCGTCCCAAAGGCCGCAATCTTGAACTTTCCCCCTGTCCGGTGAAGGATCATCTCGGGCCGCGCCTGATCCCGGTCTTTTCTCCGGAAAAAGTAAATTCGCCAGAAAGCCTTGCCAGACTACTGGAGTTGAAGCCTGATCTCATTGTGGTCGTGGCCTACGGCCAACTTCTTAAATCCGCGCTTTTGAAAATGGCGCCCCTGGGTGTGATTAATGTGCATGGATCGCTCCTGCCGAAATATCGCGGGGCGGCTCCGATTCAATGGGCGGTGGCTAACGGCGATCAGGTCTCCGGCGTCACAACCATGTATCTCAATGAGCGCATGGATGCCGGGGACATGATCTTGAAGCGGGAATTGCCCATCGCGCCGTCCGACACCGGCGGAAGTTATCATGACAAACTTGCCGGGGTGGGGGCGGAAGTGCTGGCTGAAACCCTGGATATGATTCGGGGTAGCCGGGCGCCACGGGTGTCACAATGCGAGGCCGATGCCACCGTGGCGCCGAAGTTGAAAAAGTTGGATGGCCGGATTGACTGGACGCTTTCTGCGTCGGCGATCCATAACCGGATCCGGGGCTTCAATCCCTGGCCCGGCACCTTCTGTGTCCTCCCGTCAGACAGCGGTAAGCAGGTTAAGATTCTGACTGCCCGCGTGGAGCCCGGCCATGGCGCGCCGGGCACCGTGATTGCGTTGGGTGATGAGGGTCCCCTTGTTCAAGCCGGTGATGGCCGTGCGATCCGTTTGCTTGAGCTTCAGCCCGAAGGCCGCAAGCCGATGACCGGCGCCGCGTTTCTACGTGGACATAGTGTGGCCGTTGGGGCGCAGGTTTTATAAGGTTGAGTTGGAGTAGGGGGAGGCGGGCGTCCTTGCATCTCTTCTGTAGCCGTTCGACGAAGGCGAACGGGGGGCACCCGGGTCGAGCACCGTCGCCCTTTGTGCGACGGTTACAGAAGAGGCCTTAGTGTTGACCGGAACCTCACCCTCGTTTTAGATTGCTTATCTCCGGCCTGTCTTTGCATAACCCGTTTAGCATTGGTAATTTTATAATTGCTGGGCGGGCTCGTCAGGTGTCTTTGGCTCAGTTGCCGGTTCCTCAGGGATCGGCTCGGTAGCATCTGCGGGGTTCGGTTGCTGGGCCATTGGCTCAGGTTGGATGACAACCTCGGGAGGCGGGATGACTGGCGCTTCCAGCTCAACTGTCACCGTTAAGACCGGATCAGGTTGTGGCGCAGCCTGTGCGGGGTCAGGATCGGCGACTGGCGCCATGATAACCGGCGACACCGGCGTCACCGGTGTCGCGCTGATCGGTTCCGCTGGCGGCGGCTCTGATATCGGCGACGCCACCACCGGATCGGCCGGGGTTGGCGTGACTGCGGCTGGCTCCTCTGCGGGCGCGACTGTCGGCGTGGGCGCCTCTGGTGCCACTTCAGGTTCCGGCATCATTACCGGCGGGTCGTTCATCGTCGGCTGCTCCTCAGCCGTCGCAGCCACAGGGGTGTCCACGACAGGACTAACTTCCGGCGATTCCTGTGGAGGAGTGACGGGTACCGGATCAACCTCGGCGACAGGCTGTGGGGTGGGGGATTGCGCCGAGATCGGTTCCGGAATGGGCGTCGATGGCGAACCCTCAGGCGGCTGTTGCGGCTGAACTTGAGGCGGTGCCATCGGCCTCACTTGCGCCGACTCGGGCGCCAGAATAACCGGAGGTGACAGGGGAATCGGTGCAGGTGACGTGGCTGGAGGCACTGGAGTAAAAGTAACAGGAGCCATTGGCGTTGCTGGCGCTTCCTTCTCCAATCGAGTTACCGGCATCGTGCTGACGGAGACCACAGCCGGGTATACTGTCGGGCAGCAGATAAAGCTGACGAACCCCTCATGAATCAGAGCCAAGACCCTAGTCTTGGCGGCGGCAGGATCCGGCGGGAGTGTGACCACGACCAGACGGCAGCCCCTGATGGAAATCTTGGTATCGATTCCCGGGATCAAAGCTAGACTGCTGGCAGGACTAGCCATCGACAGGAGGAGCGCCGCAATTTGGGTCGGCGCACCGGTGGCAGGATCGGGCAGCGGCACGGGCATGATTGACTGTTTCTCGTAGCCGAGTTCCCCAGCGACAGCGCGAATCCGGTTCTGCGTATCCCGGCAGATTCGCCCCTTATCCCCCTTGCCATTCAGCACAATCGAGACCGTTGGTTTGGCGACTCCCGAAACCCGCGCGACGTCCGATAGAGACGGTTTGTGACCCATGCATAACCCATTTAGCACTGGTATTTATTGAAGTCAAGCGCCTGTTACACCCGGACATATTTCCTGTCCCTATTCCGCCC
>JBAXPK010000014.1:0-53007 GCA_037132275.1 bacterium | reverse complement strand
TGGAGACTTGACCCCACCCGGCCCCACAACTCCACTTATCCAGACAATATGATGCCCAATATGACACCTTTCCTTGTCTGAAAACTGCCTGAGTTGAACTAAATTACCAATGCTAAACGGGTTATGCATGGATCATTATTTCGCATGATTTAGCGTTATATCAACGGTAATATTGGCGGGCAGGCAGATTACTTTTCCACCGGCACGACAATCCCTTTCATGATGACCTTCTGGCAGAAAACAAACACCAGCATCGTGGGGAGGGAGGCCATGATCAGGGAGGCAAACATGACCCCCTGCCCGCTGTTGGTCTGTAACTGATACAACCAGGGCATGATCGTCCACATGCGCTCATCCTGACACACCAGCAGGGCCATCATGAAGTTAGTGTAGGCCGCCGTGAAAGCGCCCAGGGCGGTAACCGCCAGGATCGGGGAACTCAACCTCATTGTAATCTGCCAGAAAAGACGGAACTCCCCCGCCCCGTCAAGCTGGGCACATTCGTAAAGTTCACTGGGCAGCGAATCAAAAAATCCCTTCAACAGGAATATCGTATACCCGTTGACCAGCCCCGGCAGAATCAGGGCGGCAAAAGTGTTCAGTAAACGGAACTGACGCAGCATCAGAAAGACCGGAATCTGGGTGACCATGGGGGGGAACGCCATGGTAATCATGAGGAATAGCAGGATCTTATAGGTCGCTCTGGGCCGATATCGGCTCAGGGCATACGCGGCCAGTGGATTGAAGATGAGGGCGCACAGCACCGATAGACAGCAGTAGATGGCGGTGTTCATCACCGCCCGGCCATGCCGCATCACCGTATCGCCGACACTCCGGAAGTTGCGTGTCAAAAACTCACACCTGAGCGCCCCCGTGTTCGCCTTGAACGCGAGATAGTGAAAGGCCTGCTGGGGCGGGAGAACGTTGAGGAGATCGCCCCCCTTCCCCGCCGACTTTTGCAACCAGTCCCGAAAACGGAACTCCACGGTATCCAAACTCAGCGCTTCAGCGGGCAGTATGATCAGGGCGCCGGTCACGGGATCACGCCACCCTTGCAGATAGGCCTCCCAATCTGACAACCCCACTCCCTCTTCCGGGGGTTGGCTCGGGAAGGGAACCTGCTCAAACCCGGCGTAGGCGGTTTGATACCGGCGGTTGAATGTCGCCACCTCGCCATACTTGGCTCGCAAATACTCACGATATCCGGACGCCGCGCTGGCATCGGCCCGGATCCAAGCCAGACTCAATATCCCCCGGACAAAGCGCTCCCAGTCATCCCGCTCCAATTGCGAATACACATCCGGATCCGGAAGGCGGCGGGCCAGATGAAGATCGCGCCAGGCGGAAAAGGTTGTGCCATGGATCCGGTTGTAAGCGGCCAGTTCACGGGTATATTGGTTCTTCAGGTAGCCCTCCTTGAAGAAACCTTCAACGCTGAAATAGACCCGGTTTTCGAGTGGTTGCCGCCGGGCAAATTCTGCCACCGCCGTGTCAAAGGGACGGGTTCCTGTTTTTACCCTCCGTTCAAACCCGTTTCTGGGAAGCACGAAGAAGGCATTCCAACTGGAAAAGGTCGTCCCCATGGCGGCATTAAGCCGGGTGATATCGTCGCCGTAAGCTTGCTCCATCTCACGTTTGAAATCACGGAGCGAGGCAGCAATCGTCCCGCGCGACTGGGGGGTGGCCCAATAGCCGATTTCGTACATAGTGGGAGGCAATCCTTCAGTCTGGAGAAACGTACGCCATTCGGAAACCAGGGCGTTACAGTCCGCAGGCCTTTCAAGCTTCTGGAACGTGGCCGCCTCGGCCCCGTACGCCCACCGCATCTGGGCGAGCGATTCATTGAATACCCCCTCAATATGCTTCTGATATAGCGCTATATCATCACTAATAAATGATGGGATGATCGCCTGATCAGCTGCATCAACGGATGACTTTGAGGATCCTGCCAGCATCAGCAGAAACGGATATACCATGGACACCGCACCGGCCAGCAACAGCCCATACATGAGCCCGATCAACAGCCGGGTCTTCCAATGGCGACGGCCTATTTGCGACACAATCGGCATTTATTCTCTCCCGCCGGTGGCGCGAAATTCCACTCGCGCCAGGAATTTCAACTGTTGCACGGTAAACCCGATCAGGATCACGCCTAACATCCAGGCGGCCGCAGTGGCGGGCCCGAATTTCAGGAAGGTGAAGGCCTTGTACCAGATATGCAGGCCTGCCACCTCGGTATTCGCGGCGCCGCCGGTCATCACCAGGATGTTGCCCGTCGCGTTATAGAATGAAGCAATGAAGGCGCCGACAAAGTTGATGAGAATCAGCGGCTTCAGCATCGGGAACACGACGAACAGGAGCTTGTCGATAAAGGTGGCGCCATCCACATCGGCCGCCTCGTACAAGTCGTCGGGAATCCCTTTTAGCGCCGCCAGGTAAATCAGGCAGCCCGGCCCCATCCCCGCCCAGATCATGGGAATCACGCAGGACAGCATGGCCGTGTCCGGATCGGCCAGCCAATGATACGCCTCGGCCGTATGCTGGAATAACCGGATCGGGAGATGCCCCAGCACCACCATCCACGGCTCGCCGCCGGGCAGCAGAATCGGCCAAGCCAGACGTCCGACCGTGACCAGCAAGACAAACCCGACCCCGGCAACCCCCCAGGCCGCCCGGCGCATCTCGTTCAGCCAGAGTCGCCGGGCAAAAAGCAACGCCACCGCCAGCAATCCAATCCCGCACAGAATGAATCCAATGGCCGGAATTCGAAGGATCAGGGCGTTTAACGCGCCATGTTCGGAAGGATCGTAAAATTCCTTCCACAACAGCATGGTGACAATCCCGGTCACCACGGCCGGCAAATAGTAGACCAACCGGAAGAATATTTTTCCCCGTGGAATTTCCTGAAGGAGAATCGCCAGCAGGATGGGTGGCAGGAAGGTCAGTCCCAGAATCAGAAAACTATAACGGAAGGAGTTGAAAAGGGCCTGCCACCAAAAGCCATCAAAGAGAATATCCCCGAAATTATCCAGCCCAACCCACACCGAATCGCCCACCAGGCGGTAATCCTGAAACGCCATGATGGATCCCCGGGCCAGTGGGACATAATGCCAGAGAGCCAAGGTAAGGATGGCGGGAAACAGTAGCAGCGTCACCCAACGGAGATGGCCCCGGCCACCCCGTGCTGCGGACGCACCGTCCGTCGGCGAAAAAATCCGGGCCACACGGAAGAACCCCACTGCAAACGCTCCGACCATTATCCCCAGCATCACCCCTGCCCCGGTTCGCCGGGCCATTCGCTCACGCGGCGACACAATCCCCATCATCTGGTCATTCGCACGGCTGACCCCCTTGCGCAGGATGGCCTCCAGCACATTGAGACGGCGGGACCGTTCCGGCGGCAATTGATCCCTAAGCGCAAGGGTTTCGGCAAACTGGAGCGGCAGGGTCATCATCTCATAGGCGAGATTGCTATTGCCGCCATAAGGCTCGGGCTTGCCGGTCTCCATGGCGATGTCAAACGTTCTGGCCCAACCCGGTGGTGACAGCCGCTCGATTTCGGGATAACCAAACAACTTCAGGTACCGGGGATGAATGAACCGCCCCAACCCGCTTTCCACCATCACACGGGTCTTGATAGCCGTTGCCTCACGCCCGTCGAAAAACCGCATATATTCCCAGGCGGCATCACGCACGGAGGGCTCCTTGATGCCGGAGAACAACCCCATCATCATACTGTTCAACTCGGTTCCCCGCTTCCCCCGTGGTCCCATGGGAATCGGTACCATGCCCGTCACCTCAGGATTGATTGTCGCAATCAACTTCTCATCAATATAGGCGAACCACATCCCGATCTGCCCACGCTCCTGACGGGCGATGAAATCGCCGGTGTCCTTGCAGGAATACCCGCGGCGAATCACTCCCCGGGAATCCACCCACTTTTCGGCGCTCATTTGCAGGTAGAAATCCAAGGCCTCCGCAGCCTCACGGGAATCGAAGGCACACCGCCATTGGCCGTTGGTCCCTTCTGCCACCACCGCCTCCCCGCCATAGGACCACAGGATCGGCAGCCAGTAATGAGCCTCATGCTTTCCCCGCACGAGAAAGAAACCATAGGTGCCGGCAACCGGGTCGGTCAGCTTCTTCGCCGCCGTCATTACATCGTCCATCGTCCAGTCGGCCGTCGGATACGGCAGCCGTTTGGCATCAAACAAATCCTTCCGGAACATGAGGACGTTCCCCATGGCGCCGCCATAGGGCAATGCCCAGACGTGGGTGCCGCCCGGGCCGGGACGCCTGATCACCGGCCACAGTTTGGGGTTGATCCGGAAATCCAACGCCTCTTGATCCATGGCAGAGAAATAGCCATCCTCGGGCCGGTCCAGTGGAGAGAGGAATCGGTTCTGGATATAGGTCTCCGATTTCCGGAAGTTAAGATACAGCACATCCGGCGCCAATCCGCCGGCAATGGCCAGGAGATCCACTTCCACACCCTTGACGGTGATCCCGGTGAACCGCTCCAACTCAACGCTAACTTGCGCCCAATTGTGACGGCCATAGCGGGCGGGGTTCGCCTCATAGCGGGCACGGTATTTCTCCGCGAAGATCCGGGGGAATTCCTGTTTAAAGGCTTCCACGGCCGCGACTCCCGCCCGGCTGGCCACATCGGGGCTGGCCACATCGGGCAGATCGAACAGTTTCACATGAATAACTGTCCGCCCGTCACGATCCTCAACCCAGCCAGCCAGTGACCGGGTCGGTTGAGCGACACAGGCCAGGCCCAGGGCAACTACAAATAATGCTCTTGGAAGAATATAGGTCACGGAACGAGACAATAGAATGTTCCCGGGCGGGAGGCGATGTGAAAACACTTTCCTAGTGGGCGTCAATCCCCATCAGCATCAGCAGGCTATGATTCAGTGTGAGGCCGATTTCGTCCATATACTCGTTCACAGCCTTGACGCTTCCCGGCAGGGTGTAGACCAGGGTCGAGCCGATCAGGCCCGCTACACCGCGACTGAGTAGCGCGGAAGGGATCGTGGCGCCATACTTGACCCGTATGGCTTCCATGATTCCAGGGATGGTTCGGGTGAGCATCGGCGCCACGACATCCGGCGTGATATCCCGCGGGCCAATGCCTGTTCCACCGGTGGTGAATATCATATCGGCGCCTTCATCAAGGGCCTGGCGCAAGGTGGCCTTCAACCGGTCTGCATCATCGGGAATGAGGCGGTTTTGGATGACGACAGACCACTCACTACCCTGGAAATGACGCTCGGCTCGCTCCCTTATGGCCGGCCCGCTGCGGTCTTCGTACTCACCACGGCTGGCACGGTCACTGGTGGTGATGATGACCATTTTCAGGGGCCGTGACTCGTGCTGAAGGGCGTCGCTGGGATGGATCTCGCCGCCGTGCAGAACGCGGGCGAAGATGCCCTCCTTCGGCATGACGCATTTACCCACCTCCCGGAAGATCGCACACCCGTCGCCGTGGCATTCTTTGCCAATCTGCGTGACCTCCAAAACCACGGTGCCAATGCGAAACCGGTCGCGAAGTGAGACAGAAGCTAAATTTACGCCGGCCGTGGTCAGGTTCTCGGCAAAGTCGCCAGGCTGGTAGGTCTTTCCGGCCTGAATGGAAAATTGATCAATACTCTCACGGGCAAGCAGACTGACCTGCCGATGCCAGGCGCCCGCATGGGCGTCGCCCTCAATTCCGGTGGCCGTGACGACTCCTTTCGACACCGGCTTCTTGGTGGTGCCCTTCTCCACGGAAATATTCACAGAGATGACAACGGGATTATCCACAGGCCACCTTCTGTTTCGCCAGAAGCCGGATAGAGCCGAGTTCCATCGTCTTGTCCACCGCCTTGCACATATCGTACACCGTTAAAAGCGCCACGCTCACTGCGGTCAATGCCTCCATCTCACACCCCGTCTGCCCGGTGCATTTGATCTCCGCCGTTACCCGTACGCTATCGGTTTCCAGGACGGCCTCGACACACACCTTGCTGAGCGACAGCGTGTGACAAAGAGGGATAAGCAATGCGGTCTGTTTGGCCGCCTGCACCCCGGCTAATTCGGCCGTGATCAACACGTTCCCCTTGCCGATCTGGTTCTCCCGAATCCGGCACACGGTCTCCGGCTGCAGCCCGATCCGGCCCTCCGCCCGGGCCGTGCGATGGCTGGGCGGCTTATCGCCAACATCGACCATGCGCGGCCGTCCCTTTTCGTCAAAATGAGTAAACTCCATACCTAACCTCCAATATGGTGAAACCGGTTTTCGCTCGTTCGCCCCGCTTCGGGTTTACCTTCCACCGCCGCCAGAATGGCCGCCCGCGGACCCAACTGCCGGACATCATAGTACAGATCGCTGAAAAGACACGGATAGATCCGTCCCAGGCTGGAAACGCGCAGGCGGCTGCAACTCTGGCAATGGCCGCCATCACCGCCCACCACCCGCCAGAACTGTCCCGAGACGGTATCCATCTTGCGGATAAACCGCACCTCCAGATTTCGCTGCGCGGCATAGCGGGCAACGGATCGCGCGTCGGGTTCATCCGGGGACACGGCCACGACGCAGTTTAATTTCACCTTGCGAAAGCCGGCAGCCAGGGCCGCATCAATCCCCGCCAGGGTATCCTCGAGCCGGCCGCAGCGCGTGATCGTTTGGAACCGCGCGGGATCCATCGTATCGAGGCTGATGTTAACGCGATGAAGCCCGGCTTCACGCAGGGCCACGGCGTGGCGGGCAAGAAGCACCCCGTTAGTGGTCATGCCAAAATCGGCAATCCCCGGAATGGCCGCCAACATCCGGACGAGTTCGATAATGTCGCGACGGACGAGCGGTTCCCCCCCCGTTACCCGGACTTTATCCACCCCCAGTTCAACCGCCACCCGGGCCAATTCGGCAATCTCCTCAAAAGACAGGATCTGGTCGTGCCGCACCAACGGCACGCCTTCGGCGGGCATGCAGTAGGTACACCGCAAGTTGCACAAGTCGGTGACCGAGAGGCGGAGATAATGAATGCGACGGTTAAATCGGTCGTACATAAACGGTGGCTCCAGCCCGCAGTGTATCCTGCCCCATGGGGAAGGTCAGCAGGGCTTGCGCGCGAGTCATGGCATTGATGTGGGCGGACCCGTGATACTCAAGGGGCTCGACGACGCCAGATTGCGTAAATCGCACGGGGATGGTGACCTGCTTGCGCCCGGCTTTGCAGGACACATCACGGAAAAGAACGGCCTCCACCAAGTGTGGCAAACTGTCATGCCCCATGAGACGGTAGAGAAAAGGCTTGAGGAGTAATTCAAAAACCACAAAGGTCGCAACCGGATTGCCGGGAAGCCCGCAACAATAAAGGCTGCCGCAACGGCCAAAGAGAGTCGGTCGGCCCGGCTGCATGTCCACGCGCTCGAAGAGAAACTCAAAACCGTTTTGCCGAAGGCTCTCAGGCACCAGGTCATATACGCCCGCGGAAACCCCGCCGGACAGCAAAATCAGGTCGCTTTTAGGCATCGCCTTTTTCACCGCCTGATCAATGGCGTCGCGGGTATCCTCAACAATACCCCCATACTGCGGCACGACGCCCATTTGCTGAAGGTGTGCACACAGTTGTGTGCCGTTACTATTACGAATCCGTGCTCCCACAGGCAGGCCGTCGGGTTCCACCAGTTCGTTTCCGGTGACCAGCACGGTGACACGCGGCCGACAGGCAACCCGGGGTCTCACGCACCCCACGGAGGCGAGCACCGCCATCTGGGCAGGGGTGATGATCTCACCCTGCCCCAAGACACACTCGCCGCTATGGATATCTTCCGCTTTCCGGCAAATGTTGTCGGCGGTCTTGATGTTGGTCATCCGGATCCGGCCATCGGGAAGCGTCTCCGTCTGTTCGACCATGACGACACAGTCGGCGCCATCCGGCACCGGCGCACCGGTCATGATGCGGGCACATTGCCGCGGGCCAACGGGCAGCCCGGGCATGCGGCCCGCTGGAATTTCCTCCACCACCGTGAGACTGGCAGCAAGATCCGCCCGGCGGCAGGCATACCCATCCATGGCGGATTTATCGAACGGTGGCATGTCGACATCCGACACAACGTCCTGTGCCAGCACGCGCCCCAGCGCGGACACCAGATCAATGTCCTCGCCGGGTAACGGCACCGCCGCTTCCAGCATAAGGTCATTGGCCTCCCGAAAAGAAACCGTATTCATGCGACCTCCGTCCACAGTCGGTAATCCTCCATCGTGTTCAAGTTATGATACCAGTTTTCCTGATCCGCCGCGACGAATCTGACACGTAACTTATCGAAAAGCGACACGATCCGCCGATTGCCCCCACGCAACTCCGCTTCCGCGACAGGAATGATGGATTTCCGGTAAACCGCCAATAGCGGTTCCACCCGTCCATCCGCATGCTGCGGCATGACAATATCGTGATCTTCCGCCTGCGCCAAAAGTTGCATGACAAACCCCGGGTCGAGAGCCGGAATATCGCAGCCTGTGACAAAGCAGAGGTCGTGGGCGGCCCGATCAACACTGGATAGAATACCCATCAGCGGCCCGTAGCCGGGCTCACGATCCGACACCACCGGCAGTTTGAGAAATGCATATTTTTCAGGATCATTTGAACTGATCAGCCGTTCCTGAAAATAGCTGAGTTGGCCGGCAATATGGCCAATCATGGGCTGGCCGTCGACAGCCAGCATACTCTTGTCGCGGCCCATGCGAAGACTCTTGCCGCCCGCAAGAATGATAGCCGTGGCGTTGGGCCGGATCACCCAGCGGTCTCCGGACAAAGCAATCCGGCCCGGCTGAAAATCCCAGCCGCTGCCGGAGGATCTCACCAGCTGGTTCGCAAGGGCAAGCACGGCCTGACAGGAGGGCTTGATGGCCGACACATCCGCCTCCTGAATCACGAGAAAAACGCCCGGCGTCAGAACGGTCCGGGCAGAATTAGATTCGCACACCACCAACGCTTTGTCGGGAATCGTCTCCAATAGACGCCTCATCCCCTCCTCCAGATGGTCATGCAAAACCCTCAACCAGAAGACGCGCCGGGCGCCAGCGCGCAACATGCGGGTGGTGTCCTTGTCGCCATCTTCGAGGCGTGCTTCCGTCAGACAGAAATTTTCCGTCAACGAACCGCACGCACCACAGCCCTGACCGCCATGCGGACAGGGCTCGTCGCGAGTCTGAACCGTGGTGACCTTGACTCCGAACACCGGTCGGGTCGCTGAATGCAGTTGGATCAGTTCGCAGGCAAATTCGGTTTTGCCGACATTACGCCCCGTCGCGCCGATCATCAGCATATTGGGGCAGGCGATCATCTTTTCTCTAAGAGACTAAAAACAACCCAATTGGCAGCATCGCAGTTTCACGCCTTCCTCGTCGCAGTATTTCCCGATACGACCCGGCGAGACCCGGTGTTTGGCGGCAAGCAGGAGCGCCGCCTTGCAGGACAAGCGAAATGCGCCTTTGTCTTTTCGCGATGCCGCCCTTATGGCCTTCATCAATTCAGCTTTAGATTTCATCAGAATTCCCTTCGTCTAGCTTGCAGACACCGCCCCGAATGTGCAGGCAATGGCACAGGCCCCACACCGCGTACAGAGCGACGGATCGATCACATGGTATTGTTTTGCCACGCCTGAAATGGCCTTACTCGGACATTTTTTGCCGCAAATCGTGCACCCCTTGCAGGCATCCTTATCGATTGAGTAGGCTAGAAGTTCCTTGCACACCTTCGCCGGACAGCGCCGTTCCTTGATGTGCGCCTCGTACTCCTCAGGGAACCAGCGCAGGGTACTCAGGATCGGATTGGGCGCGGTCTGGCCCAGACCGCAAAGGCTGGCGTCACGGATGGTGACCGCGAGGCTACTCATGTACTTCACCACGCGATCCCGTTCAAGGAGTTCCTGCCGTTCCAACTCGCAGCGCCCCCCGGTGATATCCTGCAGGATCTGCAACATCCGCAGCGTGCCTTCCCGGCAGGGTGTGCATTTCCCGCAACTTTCCCGCTGGATAAAATCCATGAAAAACTTGGCCACATCCACCATGCAGGTGTCTTCATCCATCACGACCATCCCACCGGACCCCATGATCGCGCCGATGGCGCGGAGCGAATCATAATCGATCTCTGTATCCAGTTGTGAAGCCGGCACGCATCCCCCGGACGGACCGCCGATTTGCACCGCCTTGAAGGCTTTCCCATTAGCGCACCCGCCGCCAATTTCCAGAACCACCCGCCGCACTGTGGTACCGATGGCCACTTCTACCAACCCGGTTCTGGCCACTTTGCCAGAAAGCGCAAATATCTTGGTGCCCTTGGACGTGGACGACCCGACGGTCCCAAACCATTCGGCACCCCGGCCGACAATCGACGGGATATTGGCGAGCGTTTCGACATTATTAATCACAGTTGGCTTGCCAAACAAACCACTGACGGCCGGGAATGGCGGCCGGGGCCGCGGCATGCCACGCTTGCCTTCAATACTGTGGATCAAGGCCGTCTCTTCACCGCAGACAAAGGCTCCCGCCCCCATGCGAACCTGAATGCGCAGGCTAAATGCAGAGTTCAAAATAGACCCGCCCAAGAATCCATAGGCCTCAGCTTGGGCAATGGCATCCTTTACTCTCTGGCCGGCGAGAGGTTTTTCGGCCCGCACATAAATAAAAGCCTCAGAGACGCCGATGGCAAAGGCGGCCAGCGCCATGCCCTCAATCAGGCGGTGCGGATCGCCCTCCATAAGCGCCCGGTTCATGAACGCGCCCGGATCGCCCTCGTCGGCATTACAGACCAGATACTTCGGCGAACCCGGGGCCTGCCGGGCAAACTTCCACTTTGTGCCGGTCGAAAACCCTGCGCCGCCCCGTCCCCGCAACCCGCTTTTTTCGACCATCAAGCAGACGGCCTCGGGCGTGAGTTCGCCCAGCGCCTTGGCCAGGGATCGGTAGCCGCCGCCGGCAATGTACTCCTGGATGGAGGTCGGTTGGATCAGGCCGCAGTTCATCATCACCAAGCGTGTTTGCTGAGCAAAGAAGGGATGCTCATCCATAAAGGGCACCACCTCCCAGGGAGTGTGCCGGGGATGCCTGAACTGTCCCAGGACCTGGTCTAAAGGAATT
Organism: bacterium; assembly: GCA_037132275.1. Lineage (GTDB taxonomy): Bacteria > Verrucomicrobiota > Kiritimatiellia > CAIKKV01 > CAITUY01 > JAABPW01. The sequence continues at coordinate 41,879 of JBAXPK010000014.1, read as the reverse complement.
TTCCCCTCCAGCACCGAATCCACCAGAGCCCCGACCTTATCCTCCGTCACACGCTGGAATGACACGCGAGTCTTGCCCGGCAACTGGATATCGACAATCGGCTCCGCAACGCAAAGTCCGATACAGCCGACTTCGACGACCTCGGCTTGTATGGCGTTCGCCTTGAGATGTTCCAAGATGCGATCCATAACCTTTCCGGCTCCGGCGCCGCGCCCGCAACTGCCCGCCCCCACATAGATTACCGGAATGTCGGTTTTCTCCCGCCGCAGGCGGGCCAGACGATCTGTACCCCCCTCGCCCACCAACGCATCAAGGGCATGGGGCGGGAGCGTTTCAAATGCCGGCCAGCAGGTTTGGATCGGGTTGACGTCAGTTGACTTTTGCACGGGATTTTCCTTTCGTCGCACGATACGAGGCGATGATTTTGCTGAGCGACGCCTGGGTCACACCGCCATGAATTTCGCCATTAATGCAGACGACAGGCGCCAAGCCACAGGCGCCAACACAGGCGACGATTTCAAGGCTGAACTCACCGTCCTGAGTGGTTTGCTCATTTTCAATTTCGAGCTTCTGCCGAATCACGTCCAGAATTCTGAGCGATCCCTTGACGTGGCAGGCCGTTCCCCGGCAGACCTGAATATGATTCCGTCCCGGCGGGTGAAACCGGAACTGGTTGTAGAAAGTCGCCACCCCATAAACACGGCTCACGGGCAGCGAACAATGCTCGCTGATGCTGAGAATCGCCGCCCGCGGGAGATAGCCCAGTCGGGCCTGAACGTCTTGCAAGATGGGGATAAGTTGGTCTCGTCCGGCCCCGGGGTAGGCATTAAGAACGGAGGTGATGTCGAAAGCAGAAGCCTCTAAGGTACTCATACAATCGTCCTTCCCTTAAAACACCTCGGGATAGCCGATGGCGGTGAATACACTCTCAAGTTGGTTCTTATGGCTCAGCTCCATTTTGGCCAGGCCATTGAACAGAACTTTTGTTTTGCCGTCGGCGGATTTGGCCGCCAGCATTCGGTAGAAATCCACCGCCTCCTGCTCTTTTTTCATCGCCAGCGCAATGGCGTCAGCCGGCTTCATGTCGATGGACAGCGGGGGCAGGTCTGTCGCGGTGGCCAAATGACAATCCCAATGCGGATCAATATCGGCCAGCAGCGAGGGCTCAACCTGACACTTCTCAAGAAAACGCTCGTGCTCGTTTTCGTCCTTTACAAGTTGCGCAAACACGGCCTTGGCAGCCGGATTCGCCACCCGCTCCATAATCTGTTGATAAAAAATTGCCGCATCGCGTTCACGGCGAATGGCGGTTGCGAAGAGACTTGCGAGATCATTTTTTTGAGTCATGTTATCTCCTTGATTAGGGACGAGCCTGGCGTTCAATGCAGGCGTTCGGCGCCGTGCCATCGGACACCTTTGAGATCTTTATGGCGCAGGCTTTATACTCGGGTGTCTCCGTGACGTCATCATAGGCGTCGATCGTCAACACGTTGCCGCAGGCTTCGAAAAAATGAAACGAGGTCCAGCACACGCCGACGGCCGACCGGTTGGTGACCCAGGCCTTCAAGGTGATCGTGCCGCGGCGGCTGGTGGCGGCCACCATATCTCCTGTTTTAACCCCCATTTTGGCGGCATCCTGCGGATTGATCTCCATCAACTCCTCCGGGAACATCGCCTCGAGTCCCACGGAATTTCGGGTCTGCGTACCCGTGTGGTAGTGCCACAAGCGACGGCCCGTAGAGAGAATAAACGGGTAGTCGGCATCCGGCGGCTCAGCCTGCGGCCGGTACTCCGTGCGACAGAAGAGCCCCTTGCCGCGCGTGAATTTTCCACCCAGGTGGAGGATGGGCGTGCCGGGATGCTCGAGCGTGGGACAGGGCCACTGGATGCCCAAGCCGTCAAGTCGGGGATAAGTGATTCCGGCCATGCTGGTGCTGGTGCGGCGCATATCTTCCCATACTCCCTGAGCGGACGTGAATCGCAAATCCACTCCGAACCGTTCGCCCAATTGCTGCATGATCCACCACGTGGGACGCGCTTCGCCCGGCGGCTCCACCGCTTTTCTCAGACGCTGCACGCGCCGTTCCAGATTGGAGTACGTCCCGTCGTCCTCGTTGAAGCAAACGTCAGGCAGGATGACATCTGCGTATTCGGTCGTAATGGTGGGAAAGATATCCACCGCCACGAAAAATTCGAGCGCCTGTATCTCCTTGATGGTCTTGGCCATGTGGGGTTCCGTCTGGACCGTGTTATCGCCGACACAAAACAGCGCCTTTGTGCCGCCGGTCGTAGCCTTATGCAACATGGTGGGCATCTTGTAGCCCGGCTTTAATGACAAGGTTGGCACCCCCCAGTCCTTCGCCATTTTCTCCGCAACGCGCAAATCGTCCACCGGTTGGTAATTATGGTATACATTGGGCAATGCGCCCATGTCACAGGCGCCCTGGACGTTGTTCTGGCCCCGAAGGGGGTTCACGCCCCCGCCCCGCTTGCCCAGATGGCCGAGAACCATCTGGAGGTTGGCAATGGCCTTGACGTTGTCGGTGCCGCAAATATGTTCAGTAATACCCAGCGTGTAAAGCACGCTGACGTTCTTTGCGGTGCCGAGGAGTCGCGCGACCTCACGCATCGTCGGGACGGGCACGCCGCACAGTTCCGAGGCTTTTTCGACCGGGTAGTCCTGCACCCACCGGCGGATATCATCCGGATTTTCGGTGCAGGTCCTCATGAACTCGTCGTTCTGCCAGCCGTTTTTAAAGATCTCGTGGATCAAGCCGTTAAGGTATGGGACATCGGTGCCAACCCGGTGCTGTACATACAGGGAACTCCAGCGCGCCAGATCAATCTTGCGCGGATCGCTGACAATCAGGGTGGCGCCATTCTTGGCCGCGCGCTTGACAAAATACGACACGACCGGGTGTGCCTCGGTCATGTTGGAGCCAATCACAAACATGACATCAGTCTCCAGGATTTCATCAATCGAGTTGGTGGCCGCCCCGCTGCCGAAGGCGGTAGCCAGCCCCGCGACAGTGGGAGCGTGACAAGTCCGGGCACAATGATCGACATTGTTGGTTCGGATGACCGCGCGGGTGAACTTGGAGACGGCATAATTATTCTCGTTGGTGATGCGGCCTGACCCAAACGCGGAGAAGACGTCCGGGCCATGCTTGTCCACGATGGCTTTGATCCGTTCAGCCGTATAATCAAGAGCCTCATCCCAGGACACCCGCACATGCTTGCCGTTCTTTTTGATCATGGGATGCCTCAGTCGTTTGGGACTAGCATGGAACTCAAACCCATACCGACCCTTCACACACAGCATCCCGTCATTGGGAACGACCTCGCGCCCCGTGACGCGCACCACACGATTGGCACGCCGGTCGACGTGCAAGGTCATCTGGCAGCCGACCCCGCAATAGGGACAGGTGGTGTCGACCTGCTCCAGTTTGAAACCCCGCCCCTTGCCCCGGCTCTTCTTGTCAATGATGGCGCCCACGGGACACATCTGCGAGCACTCGCCGCACTGCACACACGACGAATCCCCCATCTTGAGATTATCATCACAGACGATGCGGGCCTGACTGCCCCGCCTGCCAAAATCAAGCACCTCGTTGACGACCACATTTCCACACGCGGCGATGCAACGACCGCACTTGATGCACTTGCGGCGGTCAAGCGCCACCATTTCCGCCGACTCGTCAACAGGCTCAATCAGATCGCTGGCCACGTAACTGGGACTTTCGATACCGAGATCATAGGCGACATCCTGAAGTTCGCAGTTGCCATTGCGTTCGCACGACATGCAATTGTGTTGTCCATTGACGAGCATCAACTCCACAACACAGCGCCGCGCCTCAAGAACAGGCTTGGAATTCGTCTTCACCACCATGCCGCTACCGGCCGGCAAGGAGCATGCCGCCTGCAAGCCACGCATCTTCTCCACCTCGACCACGCAGACCCTACACGTTGCCGCGGGGCCGGTCTTGCGGTGGTAACACAGGGAGGGAATATCGATTCCGTTTTCGCGGGCCACTTCCAGCACGGTTTTCCCCGGGTTGACAGGGCAAACCTTTCCGTCAATCATCATCGTAGCCTCATGGTGTTTCGGCGTAGCATGCGACATGAAAAGCACCCTCCTCTTCGATACTCCTAAAATTGTCCACTATTGTAATAGAATTTCACGGGAATGTCACGAGGAAGACGCACAGGGCGCTATGAGGGGCGTTCGTTCACCTTCACGGCATAGGCCAACTCACGCAAACTGGCGATGATCCTGGCATCGACCAGTGCCACCCTCTCAGGAACAGTGATATGCGCCGTCGTCATATTCAATAGCCCTCGGACACCTGCCATGACCAGGCGATCCGCGACAGCCTGGGCCGCATCATGAGGGACCGCCACAATACCGATCATCACCTTGAGCCGACCCACGATATTGGGCAATTCGCTCATATCCTGAACCATAAACCGGCCTACTTTCTTACCAATCACGGCCGGATTATTGTCGAACACCTCACAAATCCGGAAGCCCTGCCGCGCGAATTCCTCATGAATCGCCAAGGCGCGTCCAAGATTCCCGGCGCCAATCACCACGCACACGCTTTCCTGGTCTGCGCCCAATGTACGGGCCAGAACGGTCTCCAACCCGGCCGTCGAATATCCCCGTTTTGAAATTCCATGAAAGTCGATATGCGAAATATCCTGCCTGACGGTGGAAGGCGTGAGGGCCAAGGTATCAGCCAAGACATCTGAAGAAACCCACTCGATTCCCTCCTGGCGCAACCGCTTCGCCTGAACCAGATATTTCGGCAATCGCCGGATGACCGATCCGGGAATCTTTGTCACATTATTAGGTTTCGTTTCCAAATAAACATTCTCCGATCAATTTATCAGGTAGGGCGCTCACGCCGTCGAGCGCCGCACCGCGGCGGCCAGCGGCATGGCCGCCCTACCATGAGACCCGTCACATTTAATTGTGATTTTACACGCATGAGTTCTTAAGTTAACGTCCCCGGCAATGCGTCAAAATGAGTCAGCCGCCGAAAGGAGTTAAACCGGTGATTAATTTCAGGGCGAGACAATTTAAGCAACCGACCGAGACTGAAATCCTCGACCCCGAAAGAGGCGACGACACTGCCATAACCCATTGCCTGACAGATGGCGGCTTCGCTCACCTCACCCCGTTCGCTCAATGCCCCCATCAAGCCGCCCGCAAAGGTGTCCCCGGCGCCGGTGGGATCATGCACAATTTCCAGCGGGTAGGCGGGAACCACAAAAATCCCCGTCTTGGAAAACAACATGGCGCCGTGCTCACCTTTCTTTATAATCACATACTGCGGCCCCCATCCCAGTATCTTCTTTGCCGCTCTAACCAGATTATTTTCGCCCGCCAGCAGGCGCGCTTCGGATTCGTTCAAAGTGAGAAGGTTCACTGCGGAAATCACGTCCCGCAAAGGTTTGAGCGCAATATTGATCCAGAGATCCATGGTGTCGGCCGCCACAAATCGTGGCGATTTGACCTGCGATAACACGTGGAGTTGAAGCTCGGGTGAGATGTTGGCCAGAAACAGGAAGGGCGCGCGGGCATAATCATCCGGCAGTTCGGGCATAAAGGTCGCGAGCACATTAAGCTCGGTGGCAAGTGTTCGGCGATTATTCATATCCTGTTCATAGATACCGGACCAGCGGAATGTTTTCCCGTGGGATTTTTGAAGCCCCTGGAGATCAATTCCGAACTGTCGATACACATCCAGGCAAGGCTCCGGAAAGTCCGAGCCCACCACCCCGACCATTCCGGACGGGGTGAAAAAAGAGGCGCTGGCACACGCATAACTGACCGATCCACCCAGAATCTCCTCTTTCTTGGCGTCAGGGGTCTCAATGGTATCCAGGCCGATGGATCCAACGACAACAAGTTGTACTGGCTTCATAATAACTCCTTAAAGCAATGGCGAAAGATACCTGTTCGGAGACCTTGGGGCAAGAAGAAGCAGCTCATAGAGGAAGATTCCCTGGGTCTATTCCCTGACTGACGGCACGCACACGAGGGCACCGGGATGCGTTTTGAAAAGGGCCCTGTTTCTTTTCCTTGAATTCATCGCCGATCTCACGTATATCTTCTGCCTGTTTGATTCGAGGAGTACCTTAATCAGGCTCCGGATCACGAAGGGAAGGTGACATTACACGTGGCTCAAGTCAAAATTAGACGCGGCGAAACCGTTGATAAAGCTCTGCGGCGCCTGAAGAAGATCATGGACAAGGAAGGCATCATGAAAGAAATCCGTGCCCATCGGTACTTCGAGAAGCCCAGCGAGCAACGCCGTCGCAAGGCAGCCCGTGCCCGCGCTCGCGCGGCGTACAATATCGTCTGATTCAGTCACTGAATCTCCGGAAGCTCCCTGGATTTCTAATTCAGGGAGCTTTCTTTATGTTGACCCATGATCTTTAGCTTAACAACGCGTTGGAATGCGCGCCGGCATGAAACCGGCGAGGCCATGATTGATGAAATTATCGCCCTAGGCTTTGATCATGTGGAACTGGGCTTCGACCTGACCCCGAATCTGGTTTCGGGTGTGCGCAGCAGGATTGCTTCCGGACAGATAATAGCGGACAGTCTCCACGCCTACTGCCCGCTCCCTCCCGTCCCCTACCCTTCTCCCGAACCCTTCACCCTGTCGGCCTCTGACCCCAATATCCGGGCCAACTCGTTGCATTATCTTGAAAACACCATTCGCTTTGCTGCCGAGATCGGGAGCCGCATCGTGGTGGTTCATGCAGGCAATGTGGAGATGAAAATGCTCTCTCCCCATCTTGTCGAACTTACCCGCGCCGGACGGCAATATGATGAAGCGTACGAGAAGGCTCGCATGAATCTCCTGCTGGCACGCGAAAAGGCGGTGGCCGCTCAACTCCCTTATCTTTACGAGGGCATCGAGCGCCTCATGCCTCTGCTTGAGGAAACTCAACGCACCCTGGCATTCGAGATTCTGCCCACTTGGGAAGCCATCCCGACTGAAGTTGAGATGGAACGGTTGCTTTGCCATTTCAACTCCCCATGGCTTAGATGCTGGCACGATATGGGACATGGGCAAATTCGGGAAAACCTCGGGCTGACAAGTCATGCCCGCTGGGTCAAGCGCCTGCGCCCCTGGTTGGCCGGAATGCACATCCATGATGTTAGTCCTCCTGCCACGGATCACCTCATGCCGCCTGCGGGAACCATTAACTTTTCCCTGTTCAAGGATGTGGCTCGGGATGATATTATCAGGGTTCTTGAGCCCTCCCAGTCCGTGGCCGCCGAGGATATTGTGTCAGGACTGAAAATCATTCGGGCTGCGTGGGAATAATCGTATGGTGCCGCACAGCATGAGATTTGAGATCGAAGAAAAACCGACATGAGAATATTAGTTACAGGAGCGGGTGGATTTGTCGGCAGGCATTTGATCGGCGAATTGACGTCCAACGGCCATGAGGCGATTGGTTTAGACATCGGAAAGACGCCGGCCTGGCTGTCCCCTTCGACCTTTGTTACCGGCAACATCACGGAGGCCGACGAGCTTGAAAAAACCGTGGCTAAACTCAATCCTGATGCCTGCGTTCATCTGGCTGGCTGGGCCTTTGTTCCTTCGGGAAACGTCGCCCCGTCTAAAATCCTTGATATCAACGTGGTAGGCACCACCAATGTCCTCGAAGCATTCCGAAGAGCCCAATCACCCGCCCGCATTCTTTTTGTATCCACATCGCACGTCTACGGCATGAGAACGCGTCCAGCCCCCATCCAGGAAGATGACTTACTTGCCCCCGACACCTTTTATGCTATTTCAAAGGCTGCCGCCGACCAGTTCTGCCAACTTTATGCCAAACAGTTCAACCTCGATGTCATGGTGGCCCGGCCTCACAATCACATCGGTCCTGGTCAATCCCCTCAGTTTTCGATTGCCTCCTTCGCCAAACAGGTCGCCGAAATTCGAGACGGGGCCACACCGCAGATGAAAGTTGGAAATTTGGAGAATCATCGCGATTTCACCGACGTGCGCGACATCGTCCGCGCCTATCGGCTTCTGCTGGAAAAAGGAAGCGCGGGGAAAGCCTATAACATCGCGTCCGGACGTGATGTCCGGGTGGGCGACGTCCTCAACCGCCTCTGCGAACTCGCCCACGTCAAACCCGACATCGTCCGGGACAACGCCCTGTATCGCCCCCTTGACCAGAATCCGACTTTGGATACCCGGCGGATCCACACCGATACTGGATGGGCCCCGCTCATTCCGCTTGACCAGACCTTGAAGGATATCTTGACACCCATATGAAGAAAATTCGAGAGAGTCTCATTTTGATCTTGAAACTCGGCATCGCCGTTGCCGTATTGGCCTACATTTTCAATAAAATGGATATGTCCCAATTACGTGTAACTTTGCAGTCCACCGCCGGACACTGGCCGTGGCTGCTCGCGGGATTTATGCTCTGCCTCCCCCCCCTTCTCCTTTGCATGGTTCGATGGAAAATGATTCTGGATGCCCAAGACATGAGACTGGGGTGGAGTCGGGTCAATTCCATCTTCTTTATAGGCCTTTTCTTTAATTCATTTATGATCGGCCCGACAGGAGGGGATCTGGTCAAGGCCTATTACACTGCCCGGGAAACGAACCACAAAAAAACCGAGGCGGTCTCGACCGTCTTCATTGACCGGATTATCGGATTGCTTGTGCTCGCCCTGATTGTCGGTACGGTCATTCTGGCACGCTGGAACTTCTTCATGTCAAACTCGACATCCCGTGCCTATGCCTGGCCGACGCTAACCGCCTGCGCCATACTGCTCGGTGGAGGCGTGGTGGCCTTTAGCGTTCATCTTTTCGAGGTTTTCCCATTTATGAAGCGATGGAATCATATCCGGCTTGTCGGTAAAGTTGTGGACACCATTGAGCGGGTATATAATGCCTTCTATGTCTGCCGCGCCAACCCGCGCCTTCTCCTGCGCCTTGCCCTGACCTCGTTAGCGATTCAACTTATTTTTGTCGGCGTGGGCTGGTGCGTCGGCTGTGCCATGGGAATGCCGGTCGCCTTCATAGACTACCTCTCTTTTTCCCCCATGGTCGGCTTAATCAGCGCCATTCCCCTTACTCCTGGAGGGACGGGAATCCGCGAATTCGCGTCCATCCAGCTTTGGTCGGCACTGGGAATCGGCTCTGACAAGGCGCTTCTTCTCGCCTTTATCCCCTACATTTTCATGCTTCTCTGGGGCCTCCCCGGCGGACTGCTTTTCCTGCTTCAGCGCTCCAGGATACCCCCCGCCACGCCTCCAGCATAATCGTCCCAGCTTCATCGAGATTGCGGCCAAAAGAAATGACGCCTTCCTCGTGTCCTGCCATCGCAACTAATTTACAGGCGGCCAGATCCGTCTCCCTGAATAGACGCAAAATATCAAAGGCCATCGACGGGGTTCCATACTCCACATCAGAAGCGGTGGTGGGGACCTGGTTTAGAAGTCGCCTCCAGAAGTCAAGGCTATGAACATGAATCACGGCCCCGATGGTGGGGTAAGCCTGATAGAACATGGCATGCGTCATACATTCGGATGAGGGCATTGTGGCTGACGTCGCCGCCCGGAAGTCAACGGCATTATGCTCCAAATCCACCCTCGAAATTTCAGCATAATGCTCCGCCGCAAGTTTTTCCAGCCCGCCGGTTCGCGTGGCCGTAATCATAAAGCCGCCGGGTGTCCGGACGCTGATGTTCCCGTATCCGACCCCTTTCAATTCGCCCGCGGTGTACATGCCTATCAACTTGCATGAAAACAGACATTGCCGCCACCGGTTCAGTTCAGACAGCGTTTCGGCTTGAAAGACACAGGTCTCAACAAACCGGGGATTAAACTTGTAATACCCTTCTTTGGGCCCTTTGCTCACATGATCGGTCGCATTGATTCTCATACCCGATTGCTTCTAGCAAATTGACGGGCACTGATAAAGATCAATGCAGCTGATCCGAACAATACCCCTATAACGCACAAGGCGGATGCCGATTTTAATGATTTATTACTACATTTTTCTTGATTCTCACGTTCAGTCGCCTCATAGTGCGCGACCTTTTAACAGGGGATTCGGTTCTGAAAACTGTTTTGCGAGGTACTTATTATGGCTGATGAAATTATTGCGCTCTCACAGATTCGAAACATAGGGATCATGGCCCACATCGATGCGGGAAAAACCACAGTTAGTGAGCGCATCCTTTTCTATTCGGGAAAGACCCACAAAATTGGCGAGGTCCATGACGGCGCCGCCACCATGGATTGGATGGATCAGGAACAGGAGCGAGGCATTACCATTACCTCCGCCGCCACCACGACGTATTGGCGGGAACATCGCATTTCGCTGATCGATACCCCAGGGCATGTGGACTTCACCGCCGAGGTGGAACGTAGCCTGCGTGTGCTGGATGGCGCCGTAGCCCTTTTCTGCGCGGTAGGGGGCGTGCAACCCCAATCCGAGCAGGTCTGGCGCCAGAGCGAAAAATACAGTGTCCCAAAAATCGCCTTTATTAATAAAATGGATCGTACCGGCGCCGATTTCTTCGGTGTCGTCGCGAAAATTCAGGACATTCTGGGCGCCAATGCCGTACCGGTCGTGATCCCGATTGGAAAAGAAGAAAGCTTCTCGGGCATTATCGATCTGGTAAAAATGAAGGCGATTTCCTACAACGAGCAGGATCGCGGGCGCACTTGGACCGAGGACCCCATCCCAGAGGACAAAATGGAGATGGCCAAGAAATGGCGTGCCAATCTTGTCGAGAAATGCGCCGAACAGTGTGATGCGCTGCTCGAAAAATTCCTCGAAACCGGCGACCTGTCGACCGAGGAAATAATGGGCATCATCCGAAAAGCCACGATCGCCCGTCGCGTGATTCCCGTTTACTGTGGCTCCGCCTTCAAAAATAAAGGAGTTCAACGGCTCCTTGACGGCGTGGTGGATTTCCTCCCATCCCCCGCAGATATTGCGCCGGTCATCGGACAGGTGGGCGAAGGCGAAGTTCACCGGAAACATTCCGAAGACGAGCCATTTTCAGCGCTGGCTTTCAAAATTGCGGCCGATAAGCATATGGGCAAGATCGTGTATCTGCGTGTCTATTCCGGAAAAATTGCATCGGGTAAACCGGTCTATAACAGCACACAGAAAAAAGAACAGCGCATTGGCCGTCTGCTGCGGATGCATGCGAACCGTCAGGAATCCATTGATGTGGCACGATGCGGCGATATCGTGGCCGCCGTCGGTCTCCAGCAAACCAAGACCGGCGACACCTTATGCTTTGAAGACAATCCGATATTGCTGGAGTCCATTGAGTTCCCAGCTCCTGTGATTTCGATCAGCATCAAGCCGGAGAGCCGGGCTGATGACGAAAAGTTGAGCCACGCCATCCACTCGCTGGCGGATGAAGACCCTACCTTCCTGGTCAGTTTTGATGACGAGACCAAGGAAACCATTATAGCCGGCATGGGCGAACTTCATCTGGAAGTCCTGGTGGAGCGAATGAAGCGCGAATACGGCGTCTTGGCTCAAGTGGGCCGCCCCGAGGTGGCTTATCGTGAAACCGGAACCTGCCAATCGGACGGTGAGTACAAGCATGTCAAGCAATCCGGTGGACGCGGCCAATATGCACATGTCTGTATGCGCCTCGAACCCCTCGCCCCGGGCGAAGGTTTCGAGTTTGTAAATGAAGTACGCGGCGGTCGCATCCCCCAGAATTTTATTCCCTCGGTGGAAAAAGGTGTTCTCAAGGCTTTGGTCAAGGGGCCGGTCGGCGGTTACCCCGTGGTGGATATGCGGGTCGTACTGTACGATGGATCCTATCACGAGGTTGACTCCAATGAATTTGCCTTTATTGAGGCCGCCCGCGCCGGATTCCACAAGCTGTTCCTGGAAAGCAAGCCACATCTTCTGGAGCCGGTGATGTCCGTGGAAGTGGTGACGCCGGAAGACTATATGGGGGCTGCCACAGGCTCCGTCTGTCAACGCCGTGGCCGAATCGAATCCATGGATGAACAGGCTGAGTACAAGGTTATCCGCGCCATGGTTCCGCTGAGTGAAATGTTTGGCTACTCGAACGTGGTGCGCACGATCTCGCAAGGCCGAGCCTCATACACGATGCATTTTGAGCACTACGAAGCCGTTCCGTTCAGTTTGGCAGAGGAAATAGTTGCCAAGCGAAAAGAATTGAAAAAGGTCAATTAAGACCTTGCTGCAACTGATGTTCTTCCATCGCTAGGCGGCGTCTCTGCCTGACATGGTCGATGGCGAACTGTTCCGTCAGATGCCCGGCATCAATATCCTGGGCCATGCGCACATCACAGCGGGTTCGACGCATGATACCCAGTATATTTCGCACGATGGCCGCATAATCGCCAATCGGGCGCGTGCGTACTCGAAACGACGTCTCATCATCGCCTCTCTTACACTCGGCACTCAGCACGGCGTTGAGAATACGGATGACAACCCGAACATCCCGGGCTTCATTTCCCAGTACATCCATCAGTTCGACCGCCAGAAAATGAACCGCATACGGCATCATCACTCGCAATTCATCCATCGAGCGCCGCTTGTCAAGAATGGCACATTGGAGTTCCTTGCATCGCCCCACCCGGTCCAACATCCGAGCATCTTTCAAGGAAATCAGGCGCTCGGCGATTCCCAAGGCAATCCAGGGCGAAATGTTTAACTGACGAGATAGTTCAACGGCCCGCTTGGAAATCGCCTCGCTATCTCCGCGACATCGAGCTAGTTTGACAAGCGAAGCCTCCCACCGCGCGGACCGCAGGGATGTCTTTGGCTGTGATAAAGATAAACTCATAGCGCGCATCCTGCGATGCAAGTCCCCCTCATGTCGAGGCTGAAATCGCGGCTGAAATCGCGACCGAAATCGCTTGACCCCAATCCCGCATGAATACATACTTAACAGGCAACACAGTCAACTGATGTGCGGAGAAAACTTAATGAGCCTGAATGCTTTTGTGCAATCTTTTATGGAGAAGTTCCCCCAGGAAGGGTTGACGTTTGACGATGTTTCCCTGATTACACAATATGCTGATTTTCTGCCCGAACAGGCCGATATCCGAAGTCGCCTGACCAGGAATATCACGCTCAATATGCCCTTTGCCAGCGCCGCGATGGACACCGTTACCGAGAGTCCCATGGCGATCGCCATGGCTCTTATGGGGGGGGTCGGGATTATTCATAAAAATCTTTCACCGAAGCGACAGGCAGACCATGTGGCGCGCGTAAAACATTATCTGAATGGATTGATCCGGGCTCCCATCGTATTTCGCGCGACCGATACCCTTGAAACCGTACACAAGACAAAAGAACAAAAGGGGTTCACGTTCAGCGGATTTCCCATTCTTGATGAAAACAACCGCGTGGTCGGCATCCTAACCGCCGCCGATATCAAATTCGCCAATGATAACAAGGCACGCGTGACGGAAGTCATGACGTCGAATGTCATCTCCGCCCCTGCGGAAACTACTCTGCAGGATGCCTATAAACTGATGAAAAAACACCGGATCGGCAAACTGCCCTTGGTGGATCAGGATGGCAAGCTGGCCGGTCTTTACAGTTTCAGTGATGTTCGGACCCTTGTCGAAAACGTCGAGCCACTCTATAACCGCGATGCTCGTTATCGCCTTCGCGTCGGGGCGGCCATTGGGCCAAACGATCAAGAACGCGTAGCGATTCTTGCCCGTGAGGAGGTAGATGTTGTTGTGGTGGATACTGCACATGGCCATACAAGGGGGGTCATCGACATGGTGAAGTGGGTCAAAAAACATCACCCCGCCATTGATGTGGTTGCCGGGAATATCGCCACTGGGGATGCCGCTAACGCCTTGCTTGAAGCTGGCGCCGATGCCGTAAAAGTGGGGATCGGCCCTGGATCCATTTGCACGACCCGTGTGGTCGCCGGAGTGGGTATCCCACAAATTTCGGCTATTTACGAGTGTGCCAAAGAACTCCGCGGATGTATTCCGATTATTGCCGACGGCGGCATCCGTCACTCCGGTGATGTTCCTAAAGCCATTGTCGCCGGCGCCGACACAATCATGGCGGGATCGCTCTTTGCCGGAACCGATGAAAGTCCCGGAGAAAAAATCATCCATCAAGGTCGTCAATATGTTGTCTATCGCGGGATGGGCAGTCTCGCCGCCATGCGGGAAGGTTCGGCAAGCCGGGAGCGTTATGGACAGAGCAATATTCATGAAGATAATCTGGTGCCGCAAGGCATTGAGGGCATCATTCCCTATTCCGGGTCAGTGAGAAAAGTCATGATTCAATATTGCGGTGGTTTGCGCGCCTCAATGGGGTATTGCGGTTGCCGAACCATTGATGAACTTCAAAAGAGGGGCCGATTTATCCGCATCTCTTCAGCCGGAGTCACCGAGGCTCACCCCCACGACGTGAAAATCATTAAAGAAGCCCCTAATTACCGTTCTTAAATCGTTTATGAATAAAGTCCTGATTATCATTCCAACCTACGACGAGAAGGAAAATGTTGGCACCCTCTCGAAGGCCATTCTGGATATTACCCCCGATGTTGACCTTCTTTTTGTGGATGCCAACTCACCGGACGGCACAGGCAGACTGCTGGATGAATTGTCTGCCGCTGATTCACGCCTATTCGTGCTTCATCAGGCGGGAAAAATGGGCCTTGGCCGGGCCTATATTGAGGGATTCCAGTGGGCTTTGAAGCGGCCTTATGAATACATTTTTGAGATGGACGCCGATCTTTCGCATAACCCGCGCGAGATCCCTCATTTTCTAAAAGCGGCGGAACAGGCAGATTTAATTCTGGGATCCCGATACATCAATGGTATACGCATTACCAATTGGCCCCTTAGTCGCTTGTTGTTAAGCATGGGGGGCGCCCTGTATGTGCGAATAATCACGGGCATGCCCTTCAAGGATCCCACCGGCGGATTTAAATGTTTCCGGCGGAAGGTGCTTGAATCCATGGACTTGAACAATATCAAATCAAACGGATATTCATTCCAGATCGAAATGACACATTCCGCCTGGATGAAGGGCTACAGGGTTAAGGAAATCCCCATCACTTTTGAAGACCGACGCGCCGGATATTCAAAAATGAGTGGAGGGATATTCCGGGAAGCGCTAAAGATTGTCGGGCTCCTCTGGGTGAGAAACGGCCTCCGCCGATCCCCTCGAAACGCAATTACGCCGCCCCCCTCGAAGGCGTAATGAATCATCCACTGGATATTCTGCGGGCGTTAAGACCCGATCAGTGGACGAAAAATCTTGTCGTGCTGGCAGCCTTTTTCTTTGCCATGGGCGACAAGAATCTTTCCATTCCTCTGACCACCTTTTATTCGGTTCTGCTGGCGTGCTTCTTATTCTGCCTTGCGTCCAGCGGCATATACATCATCAATGACCTCAGGGATCTTGCCTCGGATCGCATCCACCCAACAAAAAAGTATCGGGCCATTGCATCGGGACTCGTGTCGATTCCGCTGATCAGCGTCATTGCGGCGCTTCTCATGGCCTCCGCCATGGGCGGCGCGCTGTGGATATCAAAGCCTTTTACCATCGTAATTAGCCTCTATATCGGACTACAGTTCATTTACACGTTCTGGCTTAAACAAATTGCCTTGGTAGATGTTTTCATCATTGCCATGGGTTTCGTCATGCGTGCCGCCGGAGGCGGCCTAGCCATGCCGGTGGTCATACCTATTTCGCCCTGGCTCCTCGTATGCGCTTTTTTGCTCGCGCTTTTTCTAGCTCTATGCAAACGACGTCACGAGAAACTGCTTTTGGAAGAAACTTCAGTAGTCCATCGTGCTAGTCTGGATTATTACGACAAGAAACTGTTGGATCAGTTGATTGCCATTGTCAGTGCCGCCACCATCGTTTCATATGCCATCTATACACTCTCTATGGAAACTGTCCATAAGTTCGGAACACCCCTGCTGGCAACCACCATTCCATTCGTCATGTTTGGCATTTTCCGTTACCTTGACCTTGTCTACCGGAAACAAGGTGGGGGCCGTCCAGAAAAGACCCTTCTTACCGACATGGCCTTGATTGTGGATCTATGCCTGTACGGGATTTGCCTACTCGGTATCTTTCTCTACACACGTCCCCTCACTCCTCACTTGTAACCGTGTTCCCGATATGATTACCTACGGAGTAATCGGAGCGACACTTTTGCTGCAAAGGAGGTTCCAGTGTGAAGATTGCACTGAATCTTAAACAAAATGATTATACCACGCCGGAAGCGAGCCGGGAAAAAGCAATTGAACGTGATGTGGAATCATGCAAAAAAAATGACTGGGAGGCAAAAACACGTCTCATTCAGATCTTCATGCCCCTCCTGACATCGTTGGCCAAGAAACGCACCCTGGAAACCGCCGCCATGAACCGTTTGATTGAAGCCGGCAAAGAAGGGCTGACCGATGCCGCCAAGCACTATACCCCGTCCTCCGGGATTAAGTTCCAGCTTTTTGCTTTGGATTACATCGAGGCGGAGATGAATAGACTCGGTCGCCCAAGCTTTTATTCCAGGCTTTTCGGACGATCCTGATTTATATTTCAAATTCTTCCACAACTGGGATCGGAACAGTCATGTATGGTAAGGGAACGTATCAGCAACCGGGTCTTTCATGATACTTTTCTTATTCCTATACCGGAGGGGGATGCACCTCTTTCAATAGATAGTCTCTATTCGATCCCACAGCCGGTGGAGGTGGATATCGGATGCGGACGAGGGCGTTTTCTTCTGGCACGTGCGCGAACCTGTCCATGTATCAATTTTATAGGGATTGACCGCTCGCTCACCCGCCTACGAAAAATTGACCGGAAAGCCGTGATCGGATCACTTGATAATATTCGCTTGGTCAAGTGCGATGCACTTCAGATAATAGCGGCTCTGCCGGGAGAGTCCGTAAACACATTCTACGTCTATTTCCCAGACCCATGGCCCAAGCGTCGTCATCACAGCCGCCGTCTGATCTCACCCACATTCATAGACCTCATTTTGAAGGCACTCATCCCCCAGGGCACCATTCATCTGTGCACCGATCATCAGGACTATTACACGACCATAGTGGGCTTGTGGCGCCAAGACATCCGGTTTGTCGAGATCCCTCCTTATCTCCCCTCGGAGGAAGAGAAAACTGACTTCGAACTGATTTTCAGAAGTCAGGGCCTTAAAACCCACCGGTGCTCTTTTCAAACACGGGCACCCAACCTTGTTGACGCTGCTGAAATCGTCCATTAGAGTAAGGGCGCATGGAGGGAGCGTCCAATTCTGGCATAAGGGAGAAACGTATGACTAATCGAAGAGGTTTATCGTTCGCCGATGTATTAATCATTCTTGCTATCGTTCTTCTCCTGGCGGCCCTCGCAGTCCCTAAATTCATTAAGGCCCCCGATTTTGGCAATGAGGAAGACGATCTCGCCACTAATACGATAACGGCCGTTTCACAATCGGATGAGACTAATATTGAAACTCAAGTGTTACATAATCAGGGGACAAACGCGCCTGACAGAAAACGCTCTCCCTGATCACCTCATACCGAAAAAACCGTTAGGGGCTATAGAGAACCGTGTTATCAATCAGACGCGTAGCGCCAATGCGGACAGCCAAGGCCAGCAATACAGGACGCTGAATTAATAGCACCGGAGTGAGCGTTTCATGGTCAAGAAATGCCACATAATCAATATTCGCCTCGGGCTCGGATGAAAGTGTCGCCCACACCGCCTCCTGAATGACCGAAACAGTTCGCTCGCCCGCCTGCACCATCTTTTCTGCAAGGTCCAGTGAATGCCTCAAACACAGGGCTTTTTTTCTGCCGGACGGGGACAGATACCGGTTGCGGGAACTCATCGCCAAGCCATCCGGCTCTCGCACAATCGGCCCCACAACAATCTCGACATTTATATTCAGGTCCCGCACCATACGCTGAATAACGCGACACTGCTGCGCATCTTTCTGCCCGAAGACAGCCACATCAGGCATAACGATGTTAAATAACTTGGCCACGACCGTGGTCACACCCTTGAAATGCCCAGGTCGACTCGCCCCGCATATACCACTGGAGAGACTGGTTTCCTCTACAAATACACTGTGATCGGTGGAGTACATCTCCTTCTGATCCGGATAAAAGACCAAGTCAACTCCAGCCTGTTCGCACAAAGCCTCATCCCGCTCAAAATTGCGGGGGTACTGCAGAAAATCCTCGCCCGGCATAAATTGAATAGGATTGACAAAAATACTGAGCACGACCCAATCCGTCCTCTTGCGGGCCAACGCGACAAGAGACAGATGACCCTCATGAAGAAATCCCATGGTGGGAATCAACCCGATCCGATGTCCGGCTTTCTTTTGTCCCAAGGCACACTGCTGCATCCCTTGCACTGACGCGAAAACGTTCATACTCACCCACGCAACCGTTCCTTGACGGCCTCAAGTAAAGTTTCGGCCTTCACTGGTTTCCTAAGAAGACAGTGAAGCGACGCGTCTTTAATAATACTACCCAACGATTCGGGCGGGGAAAACCCGGTGCAAAAAATAATGGGGGGCGGAAGCCATTGGTTTTTTTTGCAGATGTTATTGATCTCAAAGAATGATTCGCGACCGTCGTACCCGGGCATTTGCAGATCCATGATGATAAGATCATGGCGGCCCTCCACAAACGCATCCACAGCCTCCTTGCCGTTCGACGCTTGATCAATAACAGCTTCAGGAAACTCCGATATAATTATCAATCCGAACAGCTTCCTGATCATTTGCTCGTCATCCACAACTAAAATACGAGGAGACTTTTGGCGCCGCTTCTCCTCCACGACCGACTGCGGTTGATCCAACGCCTCGCGGACTGCCTTAGCGAAACGCTCAAGCGTAATGGGTTTTCTCAAATAAGTTCCTGCGCCGAGCTGCTGTGCCTTCACAATTCTCCTCGCCGCCTTGGCATAACCCGACATCAGGATCACCCGTTGCTGAGGGTTCACCTTCTTTATTTCTACAAGGGTCGTTAATCCGTCTATGCCTTGATCCATAACCATGTCGAGAATAATTAGATCATAACGTTCGCCCTGATCACGCATAAAGGCAAGGGCCTCTTCCCCGCTGGCAGCCCCCTTCGCCGTGTATCCAAGAACATGCAGAAGACTGAGCAGGACTTGAACCTGAGGGGCGTCGTCATCAACAACCAGAATATGTTCTTTTCCCTTGGGTAGATTCCCCTCGATCCCCGCTTGCGCAATACCCCGAGAAATGGGCAGATAGATATAAAATGAGGAACCTTGCCCCAGCGTACTATCCAAGTCAATATATCCACGATGATCCCTCACGATACCATGCACAATACTCAATCCCAAGCCTGAGCCGTGCTGTTTCGTCGTCCGTTTTGTGGTAAAAAAAGGGTCAAATATTTTATCGCGAATACCGTCCGGTATCCCGCAACCGGTATCAGCAATGCTAATCTTGATGTACTCTCCCATGGTTACAGCGCTATAAGCGCCCACCGGTGCGTCGAGATAGACATTCTCCGTTATGATGCTAAGCGTTCCGGAAGGCCCCATCGCATCAAGGGAATTCTGACATAGATTTTCTATCACGCGTCGCATCTGATCGCGACTGCCCATAATATTCAAGAGATTATCTGACAAATGACAAGTCAAGGCGACTCCTTGGGGCAAGGATACCTGTAATGATTGAACGACCTGCCTGATTACCGTGTTGATGCAGAACAACTCTGTCCCGACCCGCCCGCGACGTGCCAGCGCCAATAACTGCTGGGTCAGATGCTGCATCTCATTGGATGTCTTTTCAATAATATTGAGATACTCATCGACGGTGGCATTCTGCGGGACTTCCTGCCTAATGAGATCGGGATAAGCCAGCAAGGGGGTCAAAAGGTTATTAAAATCATGCGCAATCTGACCCGCCACTACCCCCGCCATTTCCAAACGCTCTGCCCGCGCCAACTTGTCATTAGAAACCAAGGAGGATTCCTCGGCCTTCTGTGCTTTAATGGTTTCCTCGATTTCGAGGATCATCATCCATTTACCCTCGACTCCCTGCCCCACTGCCCCCACCACAACCTCACACTCTATTAGGGATAAATCATGTCGAACCATCAGGGCGTCCATCACAATCTTGTGCCCCATCGACACAGCCTTGAAAACAAGTTCAATCAATAAATCATCCAGACGCAGGATCACGTCCCCTATGATAATGGTCGTAATCGATTCCCGCGTCTGATCCAACATGCGCAACAGGGAGTCACTCGCTTCAAGAATATGGCCCTTTGCATCAACAGCCAACATGGGCCTAAGGCTGGCACGAACCCTAGGAAGGGTATTGATAGTACAGCAAGATGACGCCTCTACCCCAGTCTTAAGCTGGGCATCACCCTTATCGGAGCTTTTCCGCAAATTTAATCTGATAATGTCACCCATTTATGGCCCCAAACACATCTAATCTTAGTACTTTAAGCATCCTGCCTCACTCCGTCAAGCTCGCCACGGACTCGCTCTTGGAATGCTCATTCGTCTCGTCGAACTCGGCTCCTAACAAACCGGATACCTCAGCTACGGGAAGTTCCTGCACATCCTTCAGCCGCCGCTGAATCTGCCTTGATTTCTTAGTGGCATCCTCG
This sequence comes from bacterium, assembly GCA_037132275.1. Classification (GTDB taxonomy): domain Bacteria; phylum Verrucomicrobiota; class Kiritimatiellia; order CAIKKV01; family CAITUY01; genus JAABPW01. Next base: position 21,223 of record JBAXPK010000014.1, on the reverse strand, counting down.
ATCGAATCCGAGGCTTGATGTATTTTCTTCTTAATCCCTTCCAAATAATCAGTAAAACGTGAAAACTCCGTCTTCACAGCCCCGAGCAGCTTCCAAACTTCGCTGGAACGTTTCTGAATTGCCAGTGTCCTGAACCCCATTTGCAAAGCGTTCAAGAGTGCCGCCAAAGTGGTTGGCCCTGCCACAATAACCCTGCAAGACTGCTGAAGAGATTCAACGAGCCCCGCCTGGCGGATGACCTCAGCATAGAGCCCTTCAACGGGAAGAAATAAAATGGCAAAATCCGTAGTATGCGGAGGAGAGATATATTTATCCCTGATGTCCCGCGCACTTTTCCGGATCGACTCTCCTAGACGACGGGAAGCCTCATCCGCCTGCCCCGGATCAGCCCGTTCCAGCGCATAAGTGAGACGTTCATAGTCCTCTTTTGGGAATTTGGCATCAATCGGCAGCCAGACCGGTTGACCTTCCAAATCGTCCCGTCCGGGCAATCTTATGGCAAACTCCACCCGCTCTGCGGATCCAGGTTTGGGCGCCACGTTGGCGGCATACTGCTCGGGAATCAGAATCTGCTCAAGTATGGCGCCCAGTTGAATCTCGCCCCAGGTTCCACGCGTCTTCACGTTGGTGAGTATACGCTTTAAGTCCCCCACCCCATTAGCCAACTCGTTCATTTCCCCAAGCCCTTTTTGAACAAGCTCAAGCCTCTCGCTGACCAACTTGAAGGATTCTCCCAAGCGGCGCTCCAATGTACCCTGAAGTTTTTCGTCCACGGTTTGCCGCATCATGTCGAGTTTCTGGCTATTGTCTTCCTGGATCTTTTGTAGACCTCCCGATACACTTTGCCTCAATTGTTCCAGTTGCTGCTCATTGGATTGGGTGAGGATGCCGATCTGCCGTGAAAAGTTTTCAAGGTAATTATGCTGCGCCCCGGAAATTTCGCCCACACTACGGACCACGCTCTCGCTGGATCCCTTCATGGATTCCCGCAACTCCTCGCGGTTCCGCGCCATTTCCTCGCGCAACAAGCGTTCGCTTCGGTCCAGCGCCTTCTCTATCGCCTCCAAACGGGAGCAAATCCTCTCATCGCCGGCCCCTTTCAGGAAACGACGCAGCAGGAAAACGATCACCACCACAAGCAGAACCGTTATCAGTATACCCCCCTCAGACATGGATAGAAAGTATCGAAAGCTCCATCCCTTGGCAACACTAGACCGCATGGAGTGCGATCTGATATTTGCCAACCGCCATCAATCTGATATTATGAATTACTTCATGAATTCACCTAGTCAATTTGATTTCTGGTATGCCATCAACAATACACGCGTCATTGTGGCGCCGGCCCAACGCTTGGAGACCTTTGGCGCCACAATAATTCATTACCATCTGGTGAGTGAGTTAATGGACGAGGTAAACAAAGTCCGGATCCGCGAAGGGCGAATTCTGGCTCAGCGGCCGCAAATCATTACCCCGCTCTCAATCGCGGAGAATGTACTGGAAGGCTTTGGGACGGAAGCCGAACACTACGTGGAATGGTTGCGCGACCACTCACGAGATATCAGGATCCTCCAGTATGGATTTGTTATCCGTAAAGTGGAAATCAATGAGGAAATCATAACGGACACCTTCGACGCCGTGTTAGACCGTGTCTCCAATGCGGTCCGCCAAAAAGACGACCCTTTGTCCGCCGTCGTCGCCGGTGTCGACTCTCCATGGGAGGTCTCGCTCCTGAAAATGATGACAGAGGTCAGCGGCAACTCCTTTCCGGCGAATGTCCGCGAAATGGAAAGCCATCAGATGTTTTCGCCAAACGCCGGAATCCGTCATGAGATTGAAACCGAGTTCCAACTCGCCGGGCGCCAGCCCGCACGGATGACCGAGTTAAGAAATAAGTTGCAGAAGCATGGACTTTTTTCAGAGTATGAGGATCGTTTTTTCGCACTCGTCAAATCCAGGCAGGCACGAAAGTAACGAGGACAACATCATGGGCATGACAATAACAGAAAAGATACTGGCGCGCGCCGCCGGAAAGCGCGTGATCGGGCCCGGCGACAACGTATGGGTGGAAGTGGACATTCTGCTGACACACGATGTTTGCGGTCCGGGAACAATCGGAGTCTTTCAGCGGGAATTCGGTGCGGCTGCAAAGGTCTGGGATCCCTTAAAGGTTGTCATTATCCCCGATCATTATGTCTTTACCCAGGATGAAAAGGCTCATCGAAACATTGATAGCCTTCGTTATTTTGTGGACCAACAGAAGCTCCCCTATTTCTACGATCCCGGTACTTCCCGGTACAAGGGAGTGTGCCATGTTGCGCTTCCGGAAGCCGGGCATGTCCGTCCAGGGGAAGTCATTTTCGGAACGGATTCGCACACCTGCACTCACGGGGCTCTCGGCGCTTTTGCCACCGGCATCGGTAACACCGACGCCGGGTTTATCATGGGAACAGGAAAACTCCTGATCAAGGTTCCGAAAACGATGCGATTCCGGGTCAATGGCTCGGTCCCCCCCTACATCATGGGGAAAGACATCATCCTGAAAATCATTGGTGATATCGGGTTTGACGGGGCAAGTTATTTCGCCATGGAGTTCACCGGCGAGGCCATCCGTCAACTATCAATCGAGGAGCGGATGACAATCTGCAATATGGCGATTGAGGCGGGCGGTAAAAACGGGATCATCGAGCCGGACGAAAAAACGTTCGACTATGTGCGAGCCCGAACCAGTCTGCCATTCAACGCCGTGTACGGGGATGTTGACGCCCCTGTTGACAGCGAGCGTACTTATGACGCATCCACACTCGAGCCGTGCGTTGCCGAGCCCCATGTTCCGAGCCACTACGCCTTGGCTCGTGAGCGGAATGACGTGAAACTTGACCGGGCCTACATAGGGTCTTGTACGGGCGGAAAAATCACGGACTTCATTGCTGCGGCCCGCGTTCTTAAGGGGCATCAGGTCACAATCCCGACGTTTCTTGTCCCGGCCACGGTCGAAGTCGCTGAAGCCCTCATCAAGACGGAAATTGACGGCACTTCACTCGTGGAAATATTTGCCGTGGCGGGCTGCGAGGACATTGCGCCCCCTTCCTGTGCCGCCTGCCTGGGAGGCCCGCCGGACACCTACGGCAGGACATCCGGCAATGAAGCCGTGATCAGCACAACCAATCGGAATTTTCCAGGGCGGATGGGGTCGAAGCTGTCCCGAATTTACCTGGCCTCCCCCTTGACCGTGGCAGCATCCGCCATTCGCGGACACATAACTGATCCTCGGGAATTCATGTAAATTCAGGCGGAATACTTATGAAAACGATACGCGGAGCAGTCTATGTGGTGCAAGACGACATTGATACGGACCAGATCATTCCGGCCCAATATCTCAACCTCGTCCCCACGATTCCCGAGGAATATGTAAAGCTTGGATCCTATGCCTTGTGCGGTTTGCCAGATGGTTATCCTCCCTTCGTAAAGCCAGGTGCCACGAAAGCCGATTACACGATCATTGTGGGAGGCCGGAACTTTGGTTGCGGATCCTCACGCGAGCATGCACCAGTATGTCTTGGCGCCGCCGGAGTAAATGCGGTCGTCGCTGAATCCTATGCCCGCATTTTTTTTCGAAATGCTGTTGCAACAGGTGAATTATATCCCTTCGAAACAGCCATACGCCTTTGCACCATTTTCAAGACCGGTGATGTGGCGGAAATCGATGTGAATGGTGCGCAACTCACGAACCTGACATCAAACCAATCGTATTCTTTAAAAGATTTGGGCGCCGTGGCGCCGGTGGTCGAGGCAGGAGGCATTTTTGCCTACGCCAGAAAGGCCGGCATCATCAAGTAAACCATGCAGTGCCACATCATAGCCCTAGCTAACCAGAAAGGCGGAGTCGGAAAAACGACTACTGCCATTAATCTTGCAGCCTGCCTTGCAGAACGCAAACAGCGAGTGCTGTTGATTGACCTAGATCCACAGGCCAATACCACCAGTGGACTCGGTATCCAACCGAAACCTGGCTGCAGCGTGTACGAGGCCCTGCTCGGGCATGGTAACCTGGCAGACAAGGTTCAGCCCACGCAGGTTGAGAATCTCTCCATGATCCCGTCCGAAGTTGATCTCGCCGGCGCCGAGGTGGACGTCGCCAGGCTTGATCGATATCTGCACCGTTTCAAGGAAGCGCTTGATCCGTTTCTCGCCTCAGCCCCTTATGATGTAGTGATTGTGGATTGCCCTCCCTCATTAGGCATCCTGACGATGAACGCTCTGACCGCAGTCCAGTCGGTCATCATTCCCCTTCAGTGCGAGTATTATGCGCTGGAGGGACTCAGCGTCATCACCCGGCTAATCAACCATCTCCGGGAATCCGGCGCCAACCCCTTGCTGAAAGTTGAGGGAATTGTGCTGACCATGTTCGACGGGCGGACAAATTTAGCCCAACAGGTGGCAGACGAAGTTCGTAACCATTTCAGCGACAAAGTGTATCAGGCGGTTATTCCTAGAAATATCCGTATCAGCGAGGCCCCAAGCCACGGGCTTCCGGTGACGCTATACGACGGAAAATCAAGTGGCGCTGACGCCTATCGGGCCTTGGCCAAAGAATTTCTGAATCGGAAAAAGGCGGGAACGAGTCCTGTTATGACGCCTGCGCCAGCGCCTTCTTTGCCAGAATCCGCTCCTCCGTCTCCTGCCGTAAACGCTTGAGTTTTCCTGCCATGCTGATTTTCTTTACCGGCGACATCCGATCCACCAAAAGAACGCCATCAAGGTGATCCAACTCATGCTGAACCGCGCGGGCAAGCAATCCACGGCATCGTAGCGATTGAATCTCGCCCTTCCAATCCACAAAAGTCACAACCACCTCGGCCACCCTCTGAACGCCGGTGTGTATACCTGGGAAACTGAGACAGCCCTCATCTCGCCGCGTGAGATCCCCGCTACGGGACACTATTTTTGGATTAAACATGACTAGCGGCATCTCGATGTCCGGGTTCAACCTGGGGCCACCTTCCAGTTCGACATCCAACTCGAGGGGGATATCCATAACGCAGACCGCTACGGTATGCCCGACCTGCTGGGCAGCAAGCCCGACACCGTCGGCGGCATGCATAGTTTCCATCATCCCCTCTACCAGCCGCTTGAACGCCACCGTCACACGAGTGACAGGCTCGGCCCTGACCCTCAGGACAGGGTCGCCGAAGGTGACAATCTCAAAGCTCATAGCCGTTTTCTTTCATCCAGCTTGCTAGATGAATTTTGGCTTGATCCAACAACTCATCATCAGTGATCGCCGTCGTCCGACCGGCATCATACTGCGTCATCATCCACTCGTATATTTTCTGGACACCAGGGTCATTCTTGGTGACCGGAGTTTTAGCTTTCCGGAAATACTTCTTAGTCCAGAGCGCAATTCCAGCCAAACCGCTTACATCGGACACAGCCAATTCAACCGGGCGATTCAATAGTTTCTCGGTATTGAATACATTATAGATTTCCTCGTTTTTCAACAGCCCGTCAGCATGAATGCCAGCGCGGGTAACATTAAAGCTTTTACCCACCAGTGGCTGATTGGCAGGAATTTTAACCTTGAGCTCATGTTCAAAATATTCCGCTATCTCGGTAATAACGGTGGTATCAACATGGCAGTCATTCCCGCGTAACTGCAGATAATTGACCACCATCCCCTCCACAGGAGGATTACCGGTTCGTTCCCCGATCCCAAGCAAGGTGCCATTGGCAGCAGAACACCCATAGAGCCACGCCGTAACGGCATTGGCACTGACTAGGTATAGATCGTTATGACCGTGCCACTCAAGCCACTCACTGGGGCATCCGGCATAATATTGAAGGCCGTAAATCAGTCCCGGCACCGAACGGGGCATCGCCGCACCCGGATAAGGGACGCCAAGTCCCATCGTATCGCAGATTCGAATCTTGATAACCTTCTTGCTTTCCTCGGCCAGCTTCATGAGTTCCGTGGCAAATGGAACAACGAATCCATAATAATCAGCCCGAGTGGCATCTTCAAAATGACAGCGGGGTATAATCCCCACATCCAGGGCCTCCTTAACCACCTTGAGATATTCTTTCAAGGCTTGGCGCCGGGTCATTTTGAGCTTCATGTAAATATGATAATCCGAGCAGGATGTCAGGATACCCGTCTCCTTCAACCCCATTTTTTTGGCTAATTCCAGATCCTTGCGCCGGGCGCGAACCCATCCGGTCACCTCAGGAAATTTATAACCGAGCTCCTGAATTTCCTCGACCGCCTGCTGATCTTTCTTAGTATACAGAAAAAACTCACACTGGCGGATCAACCCTTTCGGCCCGCCGAGGCGATGCAACAGTTTGTAGATATCCACCACCTGCCTAACGGTATAAGGGGGCATGGCCTGCTGGCCGTCACGGAACGTTGTATCGGTAATCCAGATATCCTTAGGCATCCGCATAGGCACCAAACGGTGATTAAACCCGATGCGAGGAACCTCATCATACGGGAACGTATTACGAAACAGTTCAGGTTCTTTTGGGTTCTCAAGGTGAACCGTGTACGAATCTGAATCAAAGGTGTTGTATCCCGGATTATATTTTAGTTCAAACATAGCCACCTCATCCTCTCCATCTTCTGTCAAATACGGTCGCAGGTAACCCGATTGGCGCGGATAGTAATTGAATCATGCCAAGAATTCAACAGGCTTAACGATTATTTGTCAGGCTGGCCAGCATGGCCGTCCAGGTTCGAGAATGCTCCGCCATGACTTCAAGGCCTTTTTCAGAGCACAAGCCCGGTGAGAAATCCTGTTTTTGATCTCCGCAGGAAGTTCAGCAAACGTCTGATCATAGCCGTTGGGCACGAACAAAGGATCATAGCCAAACCCCCCGCCCCCCCTTATGGTGGCCAGCAAGGCCCCTTCACAGGCACCGGAGACGGTCCGGGCCACTCCCGCTGGGTCCGACATGGCAATGACGCACCTAAAGCGCGCCTGACGTGCCTGAACCCCCTTCATGTCGTTCAGGATTTTTCGATTATTTGCGGCATCATCAGCCGGTTCGCCGGCATACCGGGCCGAATAGACTCCGGGTGCGCCATTTAAAGCATCAACTTCCAACCCGGAATCGTCCGCCAAGGTCCATAGGCCGGTATATTTTGCAAGCGTTACTGCTTTTTTTATGGCATTCAGCTCAAAGGTATCACCGTCTTCAACAACATCAGGCGGAGAGGCCACGTCACGCAAACTGGAAAAAGACAATTTTGGCGACTTCAAAATTGCGGATATTTCCTGAAACTTATGACGATTACCGGTTGCAATGAGGAGGTTCATGAAATCACTAACTATAAGCTTCACTCCACACTAGGCGGCGAGCGAGGATTGGTGCTCGGGGGGGGACTTGAACCCCCACGACCTTGCGGTCATCAGCCCCTCAAACTGATGTGTCTGCCATTTCACCACCCGAGCAAAAACGTGTAAATCTAACGGCTTAGTTTTTCCGACGCAAGCATTACTTGCGCATCACGATGATTTTCGACTGAGGACGGTGGTCCCCGCCGGTTTCTCGAAATCTCTTATTTTGATTCCTGCCGCATCAAATACAATGATTATTTTGTCATGGGACAGTCTCTCGAGAGCCCGTGCATCCTTGTCGAAATCCCATTCCCATGTTGCCCGCTGGCTGTCGCTCATCAGTGAGGTACTGTTACGAATATCACCCGGAACAGTAATACGAGTTATCACCCTGAACCCATTCAAGAAGGGAGTCAGCTTGGCAAGACTCTCTGGCGTCGCCATGCTCATGGCATCAGGCGTATTGCCGACCGGGGGAAGTGTGACCACCAGTTTGCAGGTATTTTCATCGATATGCATAAAACTTACTCCGAAATCCTTGAAAAAAGACTGTTTGAAGAGGGATTCCAAAGTGCTGAACTTGAGGGTAAAATCAACATATCTCCATCCCCCTTGTTCCCGTGTTTTCAAGGCCTCCAATATTACTTCATCAGACGACAAACCCTTGAACCGGGACTTCAAGGCAACCTCATCATACAAAAAAGGGATATCCAATTCCGTTTGTGAAGAAGCGCTGGGTTTACCGGCGGCATAATCCAGTGAACGGGTTAATTGTCGGTCCGCCTCCACCCGTTTCAGAATATAAGAGGGCATCCCGTACATCGCTCTGAAAGAACCATTCCCCTCCCGCCCAAAGTTAACGGTGGCATCAATTTTTATACACCCCATCCCTGAACATAGTACCCCCGCTACCAACATCAGGAAGAATGAGCTCAATCGAATGTTTATGATCATAGTCGCACGCTCCTGATAGAGGCGTTGGTTGATGGAAAGCGAAAAATAGTCTCGCCGGGCTTGGCCATACCCTGTTCACGCGCACTACGCTCAACGAACTCAGGATCCGAATGAAACCTTTTCTGGTTTTGCTCAAACTGTCGTATACGGGACTCCATAATGGCATTCCCCTGTTCGAGCGCTTCTTTACGATTTTGAAGATTCTGATAATTGTGAGTCTTGGGCAGAAAAACACAAATGACGGCAACCACACAGGAGGCGATTACCACCATCCAAGCCAATCGATATACCAAGATCCAGAAATTCATTGGCATCCGCAACAACACGGAGTCACCGGCGAACGAACTTCCGTTCGCCGATGATCACCCTTGATTCTTTACGCCGCACCCCGTCCTTAGATCACGCCGCCATAGACCGCGTACGACCCCAGCATTTCCTCGATACGGAGAAGCTGGTTGTATTTGCATACGCGATCGGTTCGGCATAGCGAACCCGTCTTGATTTGTCCGGCATTGGTAGCCACCGCGATGTCAGCAATGGTTGCATCCTCGGTCTCGCCGGAGCGATGACTAACCACCGCCGTATACCCCGCCTGGGTCGCCATCCGGATCGCGTCGAGCGTCTCTGTAAGCGTGCCGATTTGGTTCACCTTGATTAGGATCGAATTGGCAATGCCAAGTTCGATGCCCTTCTTTAGGAATTTGGTATTCGTTACGAACAGATCATCACCGACCAGTTGAACTTTACCACCCAAGGCATCGCTCAGCTTCTTCCAGCCATCCCAATCATTTTCAGACATCCCGTCTTCAATGCTGATAATCGGGTACTTGGTGCAAAGCTTGGTATAAAATTCGACCATCTGGTCGGCTGTATGCGCCGATCCATCGCTCTTCTTGAAAATATAACGCTTCTTGCCGGCGTCATAGAACTCGCTCGCAGCCACATCCAGAGCCAGGAAAATATCCTTACCTGGCTTGTAACTCGCCTTCTTGATCGCCTCAATAATCACATCCAGCGCCTGAGTATTACTAGCCAGTTTAGGAGCAAAGCCACCCTCGTCGCCCACCGCCGTGCTCAACTTCATTCCCTTCAGCACGCTCTTCAGGGCATGAAATACTTCAGTCCCCATGCGCAGGCCTTCCGCAAAGGATTTAGCTCCCTTGGGCATGATCATGAATTCCTGAATATCAATAGGGGCATCCGAGTGGGCGCCGCCGTTCATAATATTCATCATCGGCACCGGGGTGACCTTGGCGTTGGTGCCGCCGATATAACGGAACAGGGGCAGGCCGCAATACTCCGCCGCCGCCTTGGCAGTGGCCAGCGAAATCGCAAGGATCGCATTAGCACCCAGCTTGGACTTTGTCTCCGTGCCATCCAATTCAATCATCTGGTTGTCAATGCCAACCTGATCACGACAATCCCAACCTACCAGTTTCGGCCCCAAACGAAGATTGACGTTGGCAACGGCCTTGCGTACACCCTTCCCCAGATAACGCTTCGCATCACCGTCACGCAACTCAACGGCTTCATTTTCTCCAGTGGAGGCGCCTGAAGGAACCGCCGCGCGGCCGACGATACCGCTCTCAAGGGTTACATCGACCTCAACCGTCGGATTTCCACGGGAATCCAAAATCTCACGAGCCACAATACTTTCAATCAATGACATAACTCTATTACTCCTTGCTTGCTGTTCAACCGCCATACCGACGGATATTTTGAAAAGGTCAATATGATAGGGAAAGCCCCCCCTAGTTTCAAGCAGAGAGTGCTGGACAGGCGAGAAGTGACCGCTTATATATGAAGTCAGTCTGGAGACACTATCATGAAAATGCTGATTACAGGTGGCGCCGGTTTTATTGGAAGTAATTTCGCACACTACATTCTTGCCGCACATGCGGAAGACGAAGTGGTCAATCTGGATGCCCTCACCTATGCGGGAAATATCGAAAACTTGACGGATATCCATGAGAATCCCAATCATACCTTTATCCATGGCGATATCACATCAAAACGCGATGTGAATCGGATATTCAGGGATCACAAATTTGACGCCGTAGTCAACTTCGCCGCCGAAAGCCATGTGGATCGCAGCCTGCACATGGGACCTAGCCAGTTCATCAAAACCAACATCATGGGCACACAAATCCTTCTCGATGCTGCCAGAAAAAACAAGGTTGGGCGGTTCCTACAGGTCTCCACCGATGAGGTCTATGGAAGCCTCGGCCCGACCGGAGCGTTCACGGAGGATACCCCGATTCAACCGAACAACCCCTACTCCGCCACCAAGGCCGGCGCCGATTTTATGGTCAGGGCAGCCCAGCACTCGCATGGGCTGGACACCGTCATCACCCGCTGCTCAAACAACTTCGGCCCGTATCAGTTTCCTGAAAAGCTGATCCCCCTCATGATCGCCAATGCCCTTGTCGACAAGCCGCTTCCGGTATACGGAGACGGCATGCATGTTCGGGACTGGATTTACGTCATGGATCACTGCTCTGGCATCGACACCGTTCTGCGAAAAGGAATATCGGGGGAAGTCTATAACCTCGGCGGCAACTATGATGTCCCTAACATCCAGATCGTTAAGGGCATTTTAAAAATCCTTGAAAAGCCGGAAAGTCTGATTACCTACGTCAAGGATAGGCCCGGCCATGATCGCCGGTACGCCATGGACAATACCCGCGCCAAAACGGAACTGGGTTGGGAGCCCTCGCACAAGTTTGATGACGCCCTGCGTGAAACGGTAAACTGGTATGTTACAAATCAAACTTGGTGGCAGCGCATCCGCAGCGGTGAATACCTGAAAGCCTATGACAAGATGTATGGCTGGCGCGATAGGTCTTGCCACTGACTGACTAATTCTTCCGATCAGGCTTCACCGGATCCATGGACGAAATATCCTCCGACTTGATCGTCTTATAGATACCAAGCTGGGTTTCCAACTTGACATCGCCCTTGGAAGTTTTTTCCGTCAAATACCCCGACACTATCTCGCCATTACGGAGTGTGATCATGGTGTCAGCGACAAATACTCGCTTCAAGACTTCCTTCACGGTAACCGTCTGCCCTTTTTCAAGGGTCACCCGCCGCTCCACCGTGCCATACCCCTTCAGTTGAAGACTGATGGTATGGGCACCGACAGGCAGATCCTGGCTGAAGCGGGCAACAGGATTGTCCGGAGTTTGCATAACCCTTCCCTTTTCGGAACCGTCCACAAGAACCTCGACACCCTCAGGCCGGGTCATCACCACGAGTGTGCCTACGTTCATTTCTAGTCGGAATTCTTCAACCTTCTTCTCGCCTTGCTTGATCTCGACATCCTTTGACACAGACACATAAGCATCCATCTCCGCACGTACGGCATGGGTTCCGGCTTCAATGGCATCCAATGTCAACGGTGTCTGCCCGAGCAGTTTCTCATCCACGAATATTCTGGCTCCTGAAGGCGAGGAAAAAACCGACAATGCGCCTGGAACGAGTACTAACGATATATCCAGAGATTGTGCTTCGTTAGCCAACAACTTAACCTTGGATCGATAAACCGTATAGTCCTGCAAGGATACAATCACTTCGTTTTCGCCAGCCGGCAAACGATCTATTGTGCAAGGTGTAACGCCCTTTGAAAGCCCGTTGACTTTGACCGACGCCCCTGGCGGATCAGACCTTACCGTCAATACAGCGGAATCTGAGGCCAGCGACACCGACACCAACAGGGGGACCCGATTTTCAACCTCGAACTCCACCTCACGACTTAAATACCCCGATGACGAAGCCTTGAGGCGATACCGCCCAGGGATCAAATCCGTGAGCAGAAGAGGAGTCTTTCCCCGATGAGCCCCGCTTATCTCGATATCAGCCCCGGGAGGCGTTGACCTGAGCAACACAAGCCCTGTTATTGACTCACGTTTCGCGGGAACACTGATAGGGCCTCCAGCCTCTTGCGCCCTGCAAGAAAGGCCCAGAAGGGTCACAATCGCAATCAAACCGAGTTTTGATGTTAGAGTTGCCATGCTATTCTTCCGTCGACAGGTGACGTTCCACATCCACTAGATTTTTGCTGGCATTACGATTACGCTCGTCAGATCGGTCGGGAATCATCTCGCAGATTACTTTCAACTGCCGTTCCGCCTCCTTCCATTCTCGCAATTTGACGGAGCGTTCGGCCAGAAACCACTGGTCATCATAGCGTCGCTGAAGCTCCCGGATACAGTCCGTTTTCGCACTCAAGGCCTCACCATAGAAGGGAGGCTTCGGCTCAATGGTTTCTAGATACCATTCACACTCCTTGTAGGCCCGGATGGCATTAAACAGGTTCTCATTGCGCACTTCGCGTTCGTCCCACATCTTCTTTCCCTGCAGTAACGATGCTCTCGCCTTCTCTATTAAAACGGTAGGCTCAATAGCCAGAGCGGCCAGCCCCAGCTCATTAATACCGAACTTCTCAATCATGGCGCGAGCTTCACCGAAAATCTCCGGCTCAACCTGGTTTAGCACCTTGATGCGACGGGTAGCCGCCCCTATTGTGATCGACAGGTCACTGAACTCATAGATGCCCGGCGCCAACCCGCTGTAATCCTCGCGCAGATCCATCACGCCGGTGGCCTGGATGGAACGGGCGAGGTTGGCCAGAAGTTCCGGCGCCACTTTTTTATCTCGTCGCACATGGCGATCCCTCAGCAAATCGTCAACCTGCACCATTAGAGATTCATGATGCAAATCCAGAAAATACCTAAAAATGTTGGATGCCGATCCTTCAACCCTCTCAAACGTCAATTCCAGTGCAGGCAAGTCAACCGGAGGCTGGACAGGCACCGGTTTTGGCGGTGCGAAAAACGCCATAAACGGATCCTTAAACCAAACCGCCAATACCATAAGAACCATGAGAGAGGCCAACCAAAGCAGATTCCGGCGCAGGGAATTCTTCGAAGCAGCCAAGCCCACCCGTCTCCCTTTGCGAAGCCCGAGATCAAGTGCTGGCTCCACCTGTTTTGGAGAAGGAGAAGCGAGCAATACGGAGTCCGTTCCAGCCAGCTCAGCAGCCTTGGGAGTGGCCATAGTGGGAGCGTCCCCCTCCCGGTCATTGACGACTCGGATGCCGGTATCACCCGCCCTGATGACATCATCCACCATGAGTCGTTGCTCCTGAACTAACTTCCCATTCACCATCGTGCCGTTGGCGCTTCCCAGATCCGAGACCCAAAGTCCCTCGCTGGGCTTAAAGAAAAATCGGCATTGAAAACGAGACATCGCCTCATCGGTTATGGAGATATCGTTGCGAGAGGAACGCCCGATGCGAACCCCGGCGCTCGGGACGTGTATTTCGCGTCCGGATGCCGGTCCCTCGGCAATTAATAAATGTGCTGCATTTGTCATGTCAAAAATTCTTGTTTGAGCATTGAAAATAGCCAGACAGGATCCATGATGTCAACCTCCGAGCCTCAAATCTGCCGGATTATTTGAAGCACAATGGGCCCCAACAACACCAAAAACACAGCCGGAAAAATAAAGGCGACTAACGGAAACAGCATTTTCACAGGGGCCTCGTTCGCCATTTTTTCGGCTCGCTCAAAGCGGCGCTGTCGCATCTGGTCAGACTGGATCCGCAAGATAGAAGCAATCCCGACACCCAATTCATCCGCCTGAACCAGGGCATTCATCACCGATCTCATGTCCGGTTGATCCACCCGTTCCGACATGTCGCGGAGGGCATTGCGCCTTGTTTTCCCCAACTGAATTTCCCGCAAAACCCGGAGCAGTTCCTCTCCCAGTGCATCCACTTTGCCTCGCTCCACAATCCTCTGCATGGCGCTCATGAAATCCAAACCAGCCTCGACCGAAAGCGTCAGCAAATCCAGCACAAACGGAAGGGATTTTTGTATCCGGCCATGACGATCCGCCAGCACACGCCGCAACCAAAGACCGGGATAGGCGTAGAACCAGAGCAATATCATCATGATTAACGGAACTTCATGTCTTTGAAGAACCTGACCGATCTTGCCATGCAGGGTGGCGATCATGGCCATAATCAGTGCCGACAACATCAGTCCCAGAACGGAGGGCAGGAGCACTTTCATCGCAAGAAACTCCTCGGAGGATAAAAGCCCCCCAAACCCTGCCGCTACCAGCTTTTTTGAAACAATGGCATTGTTCTTTTCGAAAGTCGGCCGCCGGAATAGCGGAACCAAGTTCGGCGCCAAAGGAAACAGTAACCGAAACATGAACGGAATAAGCCGTTCCTGCCGACGTCCATCCGCCAGCGTCACATAGGTGACCTGCCGCAGCACTTGGATACAATACCAGGCGGCGAGCCCCGCAAAGATGGCCCACAACAAACACAATCCAAATTCAATCCCAGTATTCATGATTAGATGTCGATATTGACTATTTTTCGGATCACCAGGGCCCCGATCACTTCCAGAACAACGACTGCCACAAGCAGGGTAATTCCGAATCCAGATCTCAGAAAGGCCAGCATCATCCCCTTATCCAGGAAATACATGGCGACGCCCAGCAATAGTGGCATGGCGCTGACAATCACGCCTTGCAGTCGTCCCTGGGCCGTGAGCGTCCGGATTCGCAGTTCAATTCTCATCCGCTCACGGATGGTATGGGCGATTTTTTCAAAGACCTCAGTCAGATTGCCCCCCGTCTTCCGCGCCGTTTCAAAAGCGGCGATCATCAAGGCAAGATCATCGCTCCCCACCCTTTTTTGCAGGCTCTCCAACGCTTCTTCCATCGGCAACCCGACCCGCGTCTGATGGAGAAACATCCTGAATTCCTGGGCGATGGGATTCTGTCCTTCGCGCACCACCAACTCGATGGCCTGCTGCACACTAAATCCCGCCTTCAGGGCATTGCTCATGCTGACCAGACTGTCAACAAGCTGAATATTGAAACGTTGCAGTCGTCGCTGTTTCAGCACCGCCAGAACCCGGCCAGGAATGTTCCATCCCCCTACCGCCAACACACCACCTAGCCCCAGTCCGATCAAAAATGAGCGTCCTTCGAATCCACCGAACAAAATAAATCCCATAATAAAACAAACGGCGGATGACGCGGATGCCAGTTCTAATATCCGGCGGGGCGGGATAAACAGGAAAAGATCCTCCATCTGGCGTGACGCATTTTCAGAATAGGCAGCCGCATAGTCAGTTGCGGCAGACTGGAATGATTCCAAAATGAAAAAGGTTAGTCCACCTAAGGATAACAAGTATAACCCCGGAACCATCCACAATATGAAGATCGAATCCATACACCTCCACCAGAAAATCATCACTGCCGCTTGGGATCAAACACGGAAAGATCCACGGCCACACCACGTCCCTTGAGTTCATCAAGAAAAGTAGGGATGGAGCCTGTTGGGACAACCCGCCCAAGCACTTTTCCCGCAGCATCCACCCCAGTCTGCTCAAACACAAAAATATCCTGCATGGTGGTACGCTCCCCCTCGCTTCCAACCACCTCGGTTACATTCACAACCTTCCTGCTCCCATCGCTCAAACGCGCTTCGTGGATAATCAGATCCACAGCGGATGTGATCTGCTCCCGAATGGCACGTAGTGGAAGATCCAAGCCGGACATCAGCACCAGGGTCTCCATACGGGAAATGACGTCACGGGGGGTATTGGCATGAATGGTAGTCAGAGACCCGTCATGCCCCGTGTTCATGGCTTGCAGCATATCCAGCGCCTCCCCGCCACGGCATTCGCCAACAACAATACGATCAGGTCTCATTCGCAACGCATTCCGCACCAGATCCCGAATTGTCACGGCCCCCTTCCCCTCGATATTAGGAGGCCGCGCTTCCAACGAAACCACATGCTCCTGCTTCAATTGAAGTTCCGCCGCATCCTCAATCGTCAGGATCCGCTCGCTTGATGGAAGAAAACTGCTCAGAACATTCAGCAGTGTGGTTTTCCCGGACCCGGTTCCCCCGGACACAATGATGTTCTTTCGTGCCTCAACACAGGCCTTCAGGAAATCACGCACCCCAGCTGTCCAGGTTCCGTAACGGATAAAGTCGTCCGATGTCATCGGAATTTTAGAGAATTTCCGAATGGTCAGACAGGGGCCGATCAGGGAAAGCGGATGAATGATGGCATTCACACGGGATCCATCCCGCAACCGGGCATCCACGTAGGGCTGGCTTTCATCGATACGCCGCCCCAGCGGGGACACAATTCGCTCTATCACGGCCAGAACGGACTTTTCATCCAGAAACGTACGGCCGGTAAGTTCGATCCGGCCATTCCGTTCCACATAAATGTGCTGGGATCCATTAACCATGATTTCCGTGACGTCGGGATCCGCCAAGAGGTCTTCAATGGCGCCCAGGCCCACCGCCTCGTCATAGATTTCCTTGATCAAGGTCTGCCCCGAAATTTCAGGGGGCAAACGCGGCGCCACTTCCTTGACAATGCCTTCAATCGTTTCCAAAACGCGACGATGAAGTTCCCCCTCGTCTATCTGGGAGGCCGTTAGCCGCTTTATATCCATGCGCTCAAGGAGTTCCTTGTGAATCTGCTGCTTGACGGCCTGCCGCCGAACTTGCACGGGTATGGAGAGAGACTCAGACTTAACGTTCACCGGAGCCAGCGGAGCCACGGCCACTTCAACCCGCACCGACTGGGGACGCTCCGAGAAGAACTTCAGACTGCATGTGCCAATCTGCAAAACCTGCCCCTCGATTACCTCTGCACGGCCATGAACAACGGCGCCATCAATCTGAGTGTCTCCAAAGGTCAGGTCTTCAACCCAGCATGAACCTCCCCTGAGGCTGATGATCGCATGGCGTCCCGACACACCCGGGCCCGATAGAACAATATGGTTCTCCGCCTCGGATCCAATAGTATAGAGCCCGGGGACCAGATCCATGTCCTTCTTCACTCCATCATGTTTTCGGATTTCAAGATACATATTGGTTTATTGGCCGCTTTTATGACGAATGATCTGCTGTCGATAGGCATTCAAGTCTGGCATTTCCCGTTCCAACATATTGAAATTAACTTCCGGGAGGTTTTTCTCATAGCTGACATCCTCTGGATTGCGCAATGCCAGCGTCAAATGTCCACGCATGTTTTCAACGAACACCAGCAATTCGGCCTCACGCGGCGTGGTTTCGACTGTTACTGTGCTATAGCCAGTGCTTGCCTTGCTCCGATCACCGAGATCCGTCTTGCCTAGAGTCTGTCCTGTCGCCAGAATTGTCACATCTTGAAGGACTGTCAGGGTAACCCATTCCACTTTGGTTGGATCCGTGCGGGAAGGGAAGGTGAATGACCCAAGAACATCCACTCGATCATTGGGCTGCACCAATCCGCTCACGCCGGCCGCACCACCGATTGAAATGGAGATGGCACGCATCCCCTTGTTAATAACCGGGGCCAACCCTGAACCGGGGCGAAACGGCACATCCACATAGGACCACATGAGCGTCTCTGCGGCATCCATGCTGTATTTCAGCTTCTTGCCGAGAATGCGGTCCAACTCCTCCACCGGAATCGTATTCTTACTCACATCACGACCGGGTAAACTTTTGGCGATGAGATCCTTCTTAAGCAAAACCGTCCCCGCAGGAAGCTCTCGGCCGGCAGCCAGAACGTCCACCCTTTTCTCGCTGGCAAATAACAGTTCGCGTTCCTTGTCCAACTCCGCCATTCGTACATGGAAATACCGCTGCGTCATCCAGAACGCCAGCAATCCCACCACAACCGATATCACCAACACCATGCGTTGTTTCATGAGCTCCCTCTCTTATCCATTCAATTCACGGCACCCTGCTTATGTAGCAGGGTTATGCCCGTTTCGCCATTTGAATCTTGGGCGGCAACCATCACACAACAGACGTCTGCCCCCTTGATATAACATAAAAGACCGGTATTCTCCACCGACTTGACCATTTTGATCCAGCCATTCCTGGCCATGGCATTTTCATAAAACCTGGCCACCGTCTCCATCGACATACGGGACACCAAGCGCTCCACCGTCGTCCGGGTATCGGTATTATTCATCGTCCCAAGCACCGCCGCACCCGGGGGAACAGGAATATCGCTCAACCGGTGACGGGCATACTCAGGCCGCGAAGCGATCGCCTCAGATGTCGACTGAATCACCGTCACCATCAAGTCCGGCCTGCCGGGCCCGAAACTGAGGGTGGCTAACCGAAGCGTCTTCCCGTCCCGTGACACACGGCCAAGGCCAAGGGAGTCCCCGGAAAACCAGGCGGCCGTCGGATCGCGATTGGTTGCCAGAGAAGCCTGAACGGATGCCAGGCCATTTTCACAGGCAACCACGCATACATCCGCCTTTCCTCCATTAATCTCCATCACGGCTTTGTAAATCTCCCGACCAAAAGAGGCGGGAGTAAACAAATCGCCCCCTCCCTCCCAAAAAATACGGGCCGGAAGTAGGGCGGCGGAAAAACATATCCCTGACACCGTCAACAGCCATATCCGGTTATGACGCATGCTCAATAGAGCCCTTTCGTCCAAGTCATCCATGCTTTGCCGCATAGCTCAACCGAATCACTCCGATAAACCAGCTCCCTGATAATGGGGAGAAGCGTCACCCTGACTTTTTTCTCTCCATCCACCAGCCCCATCATGTTCTGGGGAAAGGCGCTGTCGGCCACGACAGATACAGCGTTATCCGGACGGATATCATCCAGTTCATCAGGATGGGCATAACGGACAATTCCCATATTCAACACGCCACCATCCGCGGAAACCGAACTGTCATCATGCGAGAAAGCGATCCCGTCCTCCCCCACCGTGCAGCCCGCTATAAACTGGGGACCGGCAAACGAGGACTTATCCAGCATGGCTTTCCGTCCGGCTTCCCGCCGGGCTTCGGTCATCAACCGCGACTGGCTGACCCCCATGCTGGAAATCTGAAGGATCCCGGCCACCAACACCAGAATCCCCACCAGTGCCACTACTAATTCCACCATGGCCTGACCTGATCGTTCACTTTTCATAGTGATCTTCAATGCCCTCTCCGGCCACCACCGCCATGTCCGCCGCCACCGCCTCCATGACCTTCGCAGGAATCCCGATTAACTTTCTGACTCAGCCAGTCAATTCCGGTTTGTCGAAAAATCGGACTCTCCCACAGCACCAACTGCATGCAGTACCAACATCCCGCAACGGTGGTGCCCCTCGCAACATAATCCTTCAAATGCCCTTCAATATGATCGCGCCAGTCGAGATTGAACGCGCCGCCAGCAGGCGCCGACGAGGCATCGACGGGGATCAATCTCACGTCATGAAAGGAAGGCAGGACAAGCTCGTAGGCATTGGGAAGTATATCCACCCCATCCGCAGTAAGGTAGCCAAAGGGCTTTGCCGCCGCCGTCCAGGTAATCTTGGTATTGCCCGCCTGCGGGGTCATCCGGGGTGACTCCGCCAAGACCCGAGTCACGGCATCGGCGCCCGCATAGTCATACTGTGCTTTAACGGTACCAGCCGCCGGGAATTGATTTTCACCATCAGGGGAAATCGAGTCCCATTTTCCCCATGCGCTCTTGTCGTAACAATACCACACCGCAATCATCGAGTTTACGCTCGCATCGACCAGGTCCGGGGATAACCCCCGATCCTTGCTGACCTGATTCATCATCGTTACCGCCTCGGGATCCCCCAGCATCGGTTGCAGCGTCAAACCAAGCCCGAAATATTCACAATTTATGGGGTCTGGATTCGGGATAACATCCGGGAGTGGAGGCCAGGAATGATAATCGACGTAGCTCTTCAGGAAGGCATAGGCGTGATGAAAAAACCAGCACCAATCAGAACCCGCGACGGCATCATAAAAGTCAGGCATCAGCAACATGTGCCCGCCGGTGTAATCCGAATAAAGCCGGGCGTTGTCCGGCGCCACAGCCACCCCGCTATCCGCCACCGCATAGATCATGGCCGCATAGTCCGTCCACGCACCGGGATACGGCTCCGTAAACATCATCGTTCCATCCGCCCCTCGTGCCGTGTATTTAGTCAACACCTCATCCGCATGACTGCGCAGTCGTTCCGAGAAACCGTTGTTATTGAAAATTCCGTTATTCTTTCCCGCCTGCTGAGCAGACATAAGCCCTATCATCGGCCCGACATAACACAGGCGGGCTTGTAATTGATTAATCGCTGCGGCCCCGTTCGTATCCCCATGGGTCAAGGCCACCGCCTGCATGACGTTCAAGTCCCCAATGAGATTCAGCGAAATCGCCTGCCAGCGTGCACCCGCCAGGGCAGAGGCATCCCCCGCATTCTGGCTCACGTTTTTGACATAGATGATTTTATGAAGATCGAAATTCCATAATGCAACGAACGAGAGAATGATCAGGATCATGACAATAAAAATCATCGCCTGCCCTGAACGGGCATCTCCCTGCCGTTGCAGCAGGCATGAATCGTGCGGGGTAGTCCTCACCGCCATCCTCCATCATCCGTCTCCATATAGAGGGTATAGTGCTCGTCCAGATAGTTTTCTCCGCTCAATTCCACCGAGTCAGCCGCATAATAGGCGCGATGGAATGGATCTGAAAGCGGCACCTTCTGATCGACTTCATAGCGAAAAGTGCCATCCTCCATGGATACCGTCGGCTTTTTATAATTGATTGTCTTCCAGTTCTCATAGTCAAGGATGGCCTGCAAACGGCCTTCGTGCTCGGCCCCAAGAAACAACGGAATGCGGGCCGTTTCCAGTGCATGCTCAACACTGGGGCCGCCCTGATAGACAGGATTAATCATGCGTCCGGCGTTCGGGATGGCGCCCACGAGGACGGTCTTCTCGACCATAAACCGATTAAATCCGACCGTGATGGCTCGGGCACCGCGTCCGGCGGCGTAATCAAGGACCTCCTGGGAGGCAAACAACTGGGATATCTGAAATGTTGAAAAAAACAAAAGACAAACAATGGCAATCACCACACAGGACTCAAC